>CAYZJL010000025.1:10136-16769 GCA_964478615.1 uncultured Zetaproteobacteria bacterium | reverse complement strand
CTACAGGTGGTACTGAGGCGATAAAGAGGGTGTCGCGTGATTTGCCTTCAAATACTCCTGCAATAGTAGTTTCTCAGCATATTCCAGTTGCGTTTAGTGCTTCTTTTGCGCGTAGCGCTAATTCGGTGACAAAGATGCAAGTAAAGGAGGCTGAAGAGGGTGATAAGTTGCTTCCGGGTCATGTTTATATAGCCCCTGGGAACAGGCATTTATTGGTTGAAAAATGTGCAGGGGATTATGTGTGTCATTTAGATGATGGCCCCTTGGTGAATCGGCATAAACCATCTGTGGATATGATGTTTCATTCCGTAGCCCGAAGCGTCGGCGCTAATGCGGTAGGTGTAATCCTGACGGGTATGGGAGATGATGGTGCATTGGGATTGAAAGCGATGCGTAATGCTGGGGCTCAAACGATTGCTCAGGACGAAGTCAGTAGCGTGGTGTGGGGTATGCCTGGGGAGGCATATCGATTGGGAGGAGCCATGCAGCTGTTAGACCTGAAAGATATTGCCAGTATATTAATGCGTTTGCATGTTAAAATAGGTCATAAAGATGCATCTCAAGAGGTGGTTCTGGCCTAACAATTATATTGAGGCCGAATTACTGCTGAAGCAGGCTGATGCTGCGATGTGTCAAGCCAAACTACGTGGGCGTAACAGAATCATGTTTGCCAAACCGGAGGATAAGATGGAACAGGAGACTTTTGTATGAATATACTGCTTGTTGATGACAGCCGTATGTTCAGAGCCTATATGAAAGAGGTGCTGATTCAAATGGGACATACAGTGGCCTGTGCCAGGGATGGCGAGGCGGGGCTACGCAGCTTTGCCAGAAAAATTCCCGATTTGGTATTGCTCGATGTGGAGATGCCGGTACTGAACGGTTACCAGGTTGCACGAAAGATCAGAGAACATGATAAGATGCACTGGCTACCGATTATTTTTATTAGCAGTCTGATCTCAGATAAAGAGCTTGCCAAAGCTATTGAGGTAGGTGGAGATGATTATCTTCTTAAGCCATGTAGTGCAACAGTATTAAAAGCAAAAATACTGGCCATGCAGCGGCTTGCGGATATGAGGCGACAATTGATCTCAATAACGGCTGACTTAAAAGTGGAGGTACAAGCCCGTAAACGATCAGAAGAAAAGCTATTGCATTTATCGATGCACGACCCTTTGACCGGACTGCCCAACAGACGCATGTATCAAGAATATTCGGAGCAGATGCTTCAGCATGCCAAACACCATGAAAGGAAACTGGCATTTCTGGCCTTGGATCTTGATCACTTCAAGCAGGTGAATGATAACTTCGGACATGATCAGGGTGATAGCCTGTTGCTTGAAGCAAGCCGCAGGTTCAAGTGTTGCATACATGAAGAAGATCTGCTGGCACGTATTGGTGGTGATGAATTTCTAATGCTACTGAATTACCGAGGTGACAGATCTGAAGTGAATTTGACTTGTCAGCGTATTCTGAATGAATTCAAGCATCCATTTGCATTAGAGGGGGGGCAGGCAGATGTCGGTGTGAGTATTGGGGTTAGTTATTTTCCGGAAAATGGCGACAATCGGCTTACTTTACAGAAAAAAGCTGATGTAGCGCTATACTGCGCCAAGCAAAGCGGCCGCAATTGTGCGCAGGATTATTCAGATGCAATGGGTGATCAATTAAAACCGAGACGTTTTATAGACAGCTTACAACACAACAGCACAGAGTTGGTTGTAGCTATACCGTGATCATGAGATGAACTTTCTTTTAATACCAGGGCAGTACCAATGTTTGATGTCAAAGGCCTATTTATCTCTGGCTGAGTTGCATCCATGTCCTGCAGATGCACCACATTGATGGCATTCCCTGAGACGAAAAATAATATCTGAAAGTTTATTGAAATCATAGGGTTTGGCTAGATAGATACAGGCAAAGTGTGAAAACTCATTGCGAATGCCTGACTCATTGCTGGCCACCACAAACTTCATTTCAGGATGAATTTTTAACAGCCTATCCATCATGCTGTATCCATTTATTTCTGGCATCATAATGTCTGTAAATGTTGCGATAGGTTTTTGATATGCACTACTGTTCACATAATCAATATAGGCCTGCGCGTTGTTAAAACTTAAACACTTACAATCAAGTTGGTCCAGCATCTCCAATAAAAGGTGACGAGCAAAAGAAGTATCTTCTACAACATGAAACATGTGAATAGCTAACTGAGTATCGCTTGTTTATATGCAAGCGAATCCTGTTCCCGACATAAGCGTTCACGACTTGTAAGTGTAGATAATAGCGAAAAGAGCGTCTCAGGGTGGTAAGGTTTAGTCAAATAGCAGCAATGCAGTGATTCGATTGTCTGGTGAGTCGGTAGATTCAGGTTGCCGGAAACGATCACAGCTTGTTGATTTGGCAAGTGCTTGTGCACTTGGCGAATCAGCTCTAGGCCATTCATCGCGGGCATATCAAAATCGGATAAAATAGCGGTGGGTGCAACGAAACTTACGTCTTGAAAATATACCCAATATGCCTTTGCAGAGGGAAATGAAAGACAATCATAGCCATTGAATTCGATTAATTCTTGTAGGGTGTCTAGTACAATGGGTTGATCATCAATAATATGAAACATAGGGTAATAGTATACCTGTGCAGCAGGCTGGGAATCGCATTCAGGAACTAGTTCATCTGATCGTTGTCTGTTTTGTGTTAACCCAACCTGCGTAGCAGCTCATCCGTATGGATGGGTTTGGCGATAAAATCATCCATACCTGCAGCCAAACATTCTTGTACTACATCTTTCATAGCGTGGGCCGACAAGCCGATAATGCGGGTGCGGTGTTGCGCTTCTTTCTCTCGTGCGCGAACACGTTGTGTGAGTTCAATGCCATCCAGGCCCGGCATGCGAATATCGGTGAGTAACAGATCATAATCATTTGACTGAATCTTTTCCCAGGCTTCCAGGCCATGCGATGCTGTTTCCACGCTTAATCCGGCTTCTATCAGAGCATTGGAGGCAATCATGCGGCTGATATCATCATCTTCAGCCAGTAAGATGCACAGATCTTGTGATGTGAGATCCGGATATTCTGTATTTGAGCAGGCTGTAGCTGGCTGTGAAATATTTGCCATGTCGAAACACATGCTTGTACGTTCCTCGCCGATTGCCTTGATCGGCAGTATGAGTGTGAAAATACTACCGACCCCAATGTTACTTTGAACATTGATGTCGCCAGCCATGGCATGAGCCAAACGTTTCGAAATAGTGGCTCCCAAGCCTGTGCCAGTGCGTGCAGCATCCGAAGATAACTGTTCGAACGCTTCAAACAGTCTATCCAGTTCTTCTTTTTCAATGCCTATGCCGCTATCTTCTATGCTAATGCTAAGTTGTTGGTCAGGGAAAGAAGCTGAGACTTTAACGCAACCTTGTTCAGTAAATTTGATCGCATTGCCAAGTAGATTCAATATGATTTGGCGAATATATCGTTCATCCGCATGGATATGTACAGGCAGATTGTTGAAATTCAATTGAAGCTCAAGATGCTTTTCGACGGCTGGTATGGTGAATGTTCGCATTATTTTATGCAGTGATGCGGGCAGATCAAAATCAGCAGTATGTATTTCTATTTTTCCTGCTTCTACTTTAGACAGATCCAGAATATCATCAATAAGTGACTTCAATAGCTGAGCGGAATGCTGCGCCATTTCCAAATGAGAGCGGTGTTCAGGCTGCAAATACGAGGCTTCTTTAGACAACATATCCTGTAGCCCGATCATGCCATGCAGCGGGGTACGTAATTCATGATTCATGGTGGTGAGAAACCTGCTTTTCGCCTGGTTATCGGCATCCATCCGCTTGTATTCTGATATATCCGTAGCCAGAATAAATTGAAACTCATTATCTTCAAAACAGACATAGTTGTGTGTGAACAGAACGGGGTAAGTTTCTCCAGTTTTGGTTTTTAGCACGGCTTCAATCTGCAGGCGGCCCTTACTTTTAACAGTCTGCCAGCGCTTGGACCATTGCTCATGAGATACTTGAGGGTTGAGATCAAACACAGTTAAGCGCCGTATTTCATCCTGAGTGTAACCCAGCTTTTGGCATGCAGTTTGATTGGCTTGCTTCACATTGCCATTTGGATCAAGCCAAAAGGCAGCATCTGCAATATGATCCAGACTATATTGGGTCAAACGCAGTGTTTTTTTAGTTCTTAAACGCATGATTTCTACAGCAGCACGATCTGCATAGATGTGCAGAGTTTGTTTGATGACCAATTCATCATCCATAGCTTGTTGATCCATCACGCCTAATATTCCAATAACCTGTCCGTCAGGGTCACGCATTGGTATGCCAGCGTAACTTTCTGCTTTCAGATCAATAAAGCTCTGAAAGCATGGAAATCTCAGTTGTAAGTTTTGAGGAATACTGGTGAAGTGCCCTTTCGCAACTTGCCCACATGGTGTTCCTTGCAGTGTTACATCAATACCTTCAACCCATTGCCCCCCACTCCATATAGCGATGGGGCGAGCAGTCTCAGATGAAATTAATTCAGCAATGAAAACAGCATGCAGCCTTAAAGAAGATGCGATACTTTGCACCATGTTTTGAAAGAATGCCTTACCCGTTGCCTGCTCACTAAATTGGGCAATGATGCGCATACGTTCTTCAGATTCTCTCTGACTCTCAGCTAATTTCTCATTTTGCAGGGCAAGGAATTGCGATAACGCAATTTTTTGATCTACCAGAGTGTAACTATTCAAAAGTATTTGATTAGAACGATAAGCGGCTTTCCAGCCAATATACATAAACATCACCATTAATATACTCAATAATTGGATCCGTATATCTTGATGCAATGCACAAAGTGCAGTAATAGGAACAATTGTAGGAAAAAAATAAGCGGCACATGCAGGCAAGGATGCATAGGTTGTGAAAATTGATCCTGCTCCAAAGCCTGCCATAGCCAAGCCTATAAAGGTATAGTAAAAAACATCATCGCTAGCTGGTAAAAAAAGCAATGCAGCAGTACCCCAGCATAGACCTGTTGCAGCAGAGGCCACAACAATCAATGTTTCAATCTGTGTATAATACTGTTCCTGATTCAAGTGCCTGGTCACCCATAAGTAGATGGCGAATCGAAACAGAACCACTATCAATGCCGCAGTACACCAGGCATAAAGAAGCCATGCTTCAACCACATTAATAAACACCCAGGTAATAATGCTGATACCCATGATAGAAGCCATAACACCTGCAGGTATCTGAGTACACAAATTTTTCAAACGCTGTGTTTCCATTGAACTTTCTTCTGGGATTCTAACTTCGTTTTCTAAGTCATATTTTATCTTGGCCTGTTGCTCCATAGTCATACCAGTTTGCGCAGAAGTGCATCAGGATGGATTGGTTTGGCGATAAAATCATCCATACCTGCAGCCAGACATTCCTGTGCCACATCTTCTATGGCGTGGGCTGAAATTCCAATAATACGGGTGTGGTGTTGGCTGTTTTTTTCATAGTTTCGAATATGGTGGGTCAGTTCAATGCCATTCAGACCGGGCATACGGATATCGGTAAGCAACAGATCAAAATCTTTGGCCTGAATTTTTTCCCATGCTTCTAACCCATGCGTGGCGATCTCTACAGTAAATCCAGCCTCTGTTAGGCTGTTGATGGCAAGCATACGACTAATATCATCATCTTCAGCCAACAACACACGTATATCTTGTACAGGCTTGATGCTTTTCAGCTTCGGCATGTCAGGTGTTTGATATAAATCTACCTGTTGGCTTATGCGCTTTTCAGTTATGGACTGAACTGGCACAGTGATGGTGAATGTGCTGCCCTTACCTAATTGACTGCTTACCTGGATATCACCGCCCATGGCCACCGCAAAACGCTTGGCAATTGTGGTTCCAAGACCTGTCCCTTTGCGGTCTGCATCTTGTGAAAGCTGTACAAATGGCTCAAACAGCATGGGTATTTTTTGTGCATTAATATCAATGCCACTATCTTGAATCGCAATCGATAACTGTTCCTGACCATTGAGCATGACAATACTGGCATTAATATTAACATAGCCCTGATCAGTAAATTTAATGGCATTACCAATGAGATTAAGCAATATTTGTCGAATGTGTGTCTCATCGGCATGGATACACTCTGGAAGCGCATGATAGGTCAAGTTGAGTTGAATGCTTTTCTCATTTGCACTGAAAATGAATGGAGTCACTGCATCCTGCAATGATTTCGGCAAATTATATTGGCATGCATTGATTTCTATTTTACCCGATTCAATCTTGGATAAATCAAGAATGTCATCCACTAGCGAGTGCAATGCATGGGTGGAATGCTGGGCCAGGCTAAGGTGGCGACGAAATTCAGCGGGCATATCATTAGCTTCTTTCGCCATTATATTGTGCAAGCCAATAATGCCATGGATGGGAGTGGTAGCTCATGACTCATGACAGCTAAAAACTCACTCTTGGCACGGTTGGCTGTATTGGCCATAGTGACAGCCTTTTGGAGCGGCTGAACGATGGAACGCTTCAAGCGAACCGATATCCATATCCCAATCAATATTGCGATCATAATTCTATTGCCTATCTTCAAGTTTCCCTTCCGCCTCTTACATCAATACAATGATA
>CAYZJL010000025.1:0-10036 GCA_964478615.1 uncultured Zetaproteobacteria bacterium | reverse complement strand
ATTCTATTGCCTATCTTCAAGTTTCCCTTCCGCCTCTTACATCAATACAATGATATTGGTTTATCTATCCGGCCAGGTAAACATGACATGACTGCCCTGATTGATGGTCGATGTGATATTAATATGACTGCCGTATCGATTTAGCAAGGCTTGAGCAATATTTAAACCAATACCAAGACCATAACCTGTGCTTTTGATGCCACGATAAAAAGGGGAGAATACCTTGTTGGTTTCCTCCGCAATAATACCACAACCCTGATCCTGAATATGAAACTTTCGGCCATCACTATGCTGATCACAAGATAGATCAATGCGGGTGGGTTTATCGATAATACAGCTATTGACTGCATTGCTGATAAAGGCTCTGAATACCGCTTGCATGGCATCGGGATCAGCATAAATGGATGGCAAGTCAGCTACGTAAATATTGATGTGGCAGGGAACTTTGAGCTTGCTTATTTCAAGTGCCACAAGGCTGTTGAGGTCAAGCATTTCATCTTCCAGATCATCGCAATAACAATGGTATAGTTGATTAAGTGCGGTATTCATGTGATGCAGTTTCCTACTTGAGCTGAGCATCATCTCGACAGTTTGCGGTATTGCCTTCCCGATCAAATGCTCAACATTGGTGTTGTGCCCACTGCTGATGGCAGCACTCAGATCATTGGATTGGCGTTGTAAATAGTGAACTAAGGATTCCAGATTAATGAGTGGGTTAGCGGCATCATGGGTATAAATACTGAGCAATCCCGCCATATCCTGGCGTAGGGATGGTTCAGGTGCATCTTTGACAGGTTTCATATGCTTTCTCCAGTTGTAGGCACAACATCTGTTCTACATTCCAGAAAGCTCAGAGGCTATCTAATCAGATGGCCTTTGATGCCGCGCCCTTTTTGTGTGGGGATATTGAGCCTGATCATGTGATGTGGCAATAGTCTTTAGGGACTACTGGATCAGCGGATCCTGCTAGTCAGACCATGCCATTGTCCAAACTTTCAAACAGGCAATAGTTCCAGCTATCTGGTAAACAGGGGTGATATATGGCAATGGAGAACAAGCTGGATCAAGAGTCCAAGGTACCCGCATTGATGGATCAGTTGAATATATTAACGATAAAGTCATTTCCTGAATCTAATCCGCTGCCTGTGATGCGCGTATTGGATGATGGCTCAGTACTATACAGTAACACGGCTGCAGAGAAGATGTTTGCACAGTACTGTATTGGGAAAATATGGGATGTACCGCAGGCGTGGATGTCTTATTTGGAGCAGGCCTTGAAATCAGGCCAGTCCAGTATGCCGCTTCGTGAGGGGGAGAAAACCTATGATTTGATGATGATTAGCGTGGATACGCTGTGTGTAAATATCTACGTTTATGATGTGACAGAGCGGGAGCAGGCGCTGCAAAATCTGCAACAGCTAAGCAGGGAACAGGAACAGGTGGTAATACTCCGAACAGCTGAGTTGAGTGAGGCCAATCAGCAGTTGAGTGAAAAAAACAGGCGCTACAAAACACTGCTGGGTAAGCTGGAAATGATTGCCATGCAGGATGAACTGACCGGCTTACCTAACCGTCGCTGCTTTTCTCAGGCTGCCGGCCAAGCCATGTCACGCAGTCGGCGCAGTCATGGATTGCTAGCTATTCTATTTCTTGATCTCAATGGTTTCAAGCAGATCAATGACAAGCATGGTCATGATGTTGGTGATCTATTGCTGTGCGAAGTGGCACGGCGATTAAACCACTGCTTACGTGATCTGGATATGCCCGCACGGCTGGGTGGCGATGAATTCGCTGTATTGGTGGAAGGTTTTTCACAGACATACGATGTACATCTTCCAGCCCAGCGCATTACCTATGCCTTATCCCGTCCTTACAAGCTGGCAGGCAAGGAGATGATGGTCAGTGCCAGCATGGGCATCAGTATATTCCCTGATACTTCCGATTCGCTTGATGAGTTGCTGAAGCAGTCTGATCAGGCGATGTATCAGGCCAAGGCTGTCGGTGGCGGTTATCAGTTTTTTAAAAACAAAAGTAATTGCCAACAGGTAAACGGCAAGGGGTATACCCATGATGAGCAGTAGATCAGCCTGGGTGGTGGATGATGAGAGCAGTATGAGTATGCTGATGCGCGAAGCTCTGTTGCAGGATGGTTTTGATGTGGTCTGCTTTAACTCTGGAGAGCGGGTGGTTCGGGCCTGTGCAGCAGGTGGGGAGGATAAGCTACCTGATGTGATATTGATTGATGTAAATATGCCCGGTATGAATGGGTATAAGCTGTGTAGTCATCTGAAATCCAGTTTGAAATATACAGATATTCCCGTGATTATGGTGACAGGACGGAAGGATAGCGATTCAATTGATCAAGCCTATGAATATGGGGCGGCAGACTATATTACCAAACCGGTGAATTGGACGCAGCTGCACTACCGGTTGCATTTTGTGCTACGTGCTGCTGATGCCATGCACCGCGCTAACCTCACCGCAGATCGGCTGAAAAGGGCGGAAAAAGTAGCCAAGCTGGGGCATCTGGACTGGAACATTAAGCAGAAAGAGATGGCCGCCTCCGCTGGTGTATTCCATATTTTTAATATCAAGGCTCAGGATCCTGACTTGTTTTACACGACCTTTCATCAAGCTATTCATGCCAATGATAGAATGCATGTCGATATGGCGGTAAATCGCTCCATTGCCACCGGTGTTGATCTGAATGTGGGCTTCAGAATCAATCACGATGATGGCTATGAGCGGCATGTCCTGCTGCAGGGTGAAGTCCTTCACAATGAGATGGGTATCGCCGATTTTATTTTCGCTACACTGGATGATATCAGTGATCATAAAAAATATCAGGATACGATCAGCCATCTGGCTTATTATGATGAGGTCACAGGCATTCCCAATCGCACCCTGTTTAAAGAACATCTGACGCTGGCCTTACATCAGGCTGAACGCAGCCAGTCCAATATAGCGGTGATGTTTCTCGATCTGGATAATTTCAAGCGTATCAATGATACACTAGGCCATCAGGCTGGAGACTTTCTACTTAAAGCTGTGGCCGAGCGGCTGAGCGGTCAGGTTCGTTCATCAGATGTCACCTCTCGCCAAAGCGGGGAGTCCTCCTGCGTTGCGCGTCTCGGTGGTGATGAATTCACGATCCTGCTGACAGATATTGAACAGATCAGTGATGTCACTATTGTGGTTGAACGCATTCAACGCGAGATGAAGCAGCCCATTATGATTGAAGGGCAGAATGTTTATGCCACTTTCAGTATTGGTGTGGCTTCCTATCCATCCGATAGTTGTGATGCTAGTACACTGCTCAAGCATGCTGATACTGCCATGTACTACGGTAAGCAGCATGGTCGAAATCGCTGTTGTTTTTACCATGAGGTGACCCAGCCTGAAAGTCAGCACCTGCTGCAGCTGGAAAACGATCTGCATCACGCACTGGAGAATGAAGAGCTACAGCTGTATTATCAGCCCAAGCTGAATCTTAAAGAGAACAGAATCTGCGGTGTTGAGGCGTTGCTGCGCTGGAATCATCCGGATAAGGGTATGATTTCGCCCAATGATTTCATCCCACTGGCTGAAAAGTGTGGTTTGATGATCTCTATCGGGGAGTGGGTGATACGGCAAGGCTGCAAGCAGATTCATGCTTGGCAGCAACTGGGTATTCCGGATGTCAGTGTAGCTATTAACTTTTCTGCCCAGCAGTTTGTTATTCCCGATCTGGCCGAAAAGGTGCAAGCCATTATTACTGATGAGGGGGTGAACCCATCATCTGTGCAGATCGAATTGACTGAGAGCATACTGATGCAGGATGTGCAGGATGCAGTGCAGACGCTCTCCGCTCTCAAAGGTCTAGGCTTGCATCTGGCACTGGATGATTTTGGTACAGGCTATTCGAGTATGAGTTACCTGAAACATTTCCCTATGGATACCCTTAAGATTGATCGTTCATTTATCATGGATATTTGCGATTCTAAAACTGATGCAAGTATCACCAAATCCATTATTTCTCTGGCGAAAAACCTGGATATGAGTGTCGTGGCCGAAGGTGTGGAGACCGATGCCCAGTTGGCGTTGCTGCGTCAATATGACTGCGATCATATTCAGGGCTATCTTTTTGCACGGCCTATGCCGGAGCAGGAAGCCACAGCTTTCCTCCAGCATCATTTCAGTATCTGCACAGATAATATAGAAGAGGGCCAATATGCATAAGTATGAGCTGCTGAAATCCTGTTTGGATAGTGATCGATACGATATTGATCAACAAACAGCCAGCGATTTGAGGCGGCGCTCCATGCCGGGCAATCTGGCTTATATTATTCTATATATTGTATTGCTGGCCGGAACTAATCTGGCGCAACAGTTTCCCGATCTGTCGCTCTGGACAGGTGTATCGCTACTATGCATGAGTTTGCTCAGAACTGCCCTGTCGATAAGTCTCGAAAAAGAGCAGTTTCCCTGGAGTATAGGGCGCTGGCATCAGTTGCTCTACGCCAGCACACTCATAATTGCCGCGATATGGAGCTTTTTCTTCAGCTACACCGTTTATCATCTTGGTATCCACGATATAAATACTGTTATCGGTATTGTACTCTTATATGGTTTGGCCATCGGTATTATACCGGTGTTAATCGTATCCATGAAAGTGCTCGTTTTTGATCTAGCTATCCTGCTGCTTCCCACGCTGACTATCATATACCAGCAGGATGGTGAAGGTTCGGGTTTACTATCCGGGTTAATGCTGTGCGGGTTGGCCTTTGCGATCAGTATGGGGCGTGAACATAGTCGTGAATATTGGCAGTCGCTGTTTAAAACAGTCGAGTTGAAAAGCAAGGGTGCGGCACTGAAAGAGGCCCGCGATCAGGCAGAGCAGGCGTGCAAGGCCAAATCTATATTTCTTGCCACCATGAGTCATGAGATACGCACGCCGATGAATGGTGTCATCGGTATGACAGATATGCTACTGACTACCCGTTTGGATGGGCGGCAGAAGCAGTTTGCTGATTCAATCCGCAAATCGGGTCATTCCTTGCTGCGTATTATCAATGACATACTGGATTTCTCGAAAGTGGAAGCCGGAGAGATGTTGCTGGAGTCTACAAAGTTTGATTTCTACAATATGATTGCAGAAGTCACTGCGCAATTTACAGCGAGGGCCAGTGAAAAAAAGCTGGAGCTGGTCGTGTTTATTGATTCGAAAACGCCACAAATGGTGCAGGGCGATATTGGACGTATCCAGCAGATACTCACCAACCTTTTGAACAATGCGATCAAGTTTACTGAGTCGGGCGAAGTGATGCTCTCTGTGGGTGCAAAAAACGATGGCGATGGCGGAAAAGTAACGGTTACATTTAAAGTGGCAGACACGGGCATTGGCATTGGCCTCTCCATGCAGAAAGAGGTGTTTACTCCGTTTACACAGGCGGACAGCTCTACCTCACACCGGTTTGGTGGCACCGGGCTGGGCCTAACCATATGTGCCGAGCTGATCAAACTGATGCAGGGGAGTTATAGTCTGAGCAGCAGACTAGGCGAGGGCACAACCATCCGCTTTTCCCTGCCGCTTATACGTGAGGTGGATGAAAAGAAAACATTGCATGCGATGAGCCAGACCAGTTTTGACAGGCAAGCTGTTAAAACATTGCTGGTTGATAGCCATAGCAGCAGTAACAAGGCTATTACGCATCATCTGCATGACTGGGGTGTGCCCCATGCCTGTGCATCTGATAGTGAGCTGGCGTTATCTACGCTGCATAAGGGTGATTTCGATATTGTGCTGATCGACACGCAGACAGATGGTGTTGATCCGTTATTACTGGCTCAACAGATTCATCATGATCCGCAGCTGAAAAACTTGCGTATTATGATGTTGTGTCATGATATCAATGAAGGTGAAAATTACCTGAATCACGATGTGGTGAATGCTTACCTGTGTAAACCAGTTCAGATTTCACAGTTGTTTAACTATTTCTCTCATGTGCAGAAGGGTAATCTTCCGGAAGCACTTGATACGATGCGACAACAGCCCCAATCCTGTTTCAGTGGTCGTATCCTGGTCGCGGAAGACCATCCGGTGAACCAGCATCTGGTCACATCCATGTTGGAACTTCTCGGTTGCGAGGTGATTCTCTGCAACAATGGTGAAAAGGCTGTGCAGACTTGGAAACAGGAGGATGTGGACCTGATTTTGATGGATTGTCAGATGCCTGTGATGGATGGCATGCAGGCAACATCGCAGATCAGGAAGCTCGAAGGCGAGACTCAACATATACCCATTATCGCCCTGACTGCGAATGCGATGCAGGGTGATAAAGAGCGCTGCCTAGAGAAGGGCATGGATGATTATATGTCTAAGCCGTTTAGTATAGAAATGATGAAAGCGATGCTATCCAAATACCTGTATATTTCGCAGCAGGTTGATGCACAGCTGTTTGTGCCACAGACAACTGCCCCATCCATATTGGATGCTAAAGCGCTCGACTCTCTACGCTCTCTGCAACGCCCAGGTCAACCGGATATCCTGTTAAGGTTTTCGCACGAATTTCTCACAAGCTCGACAAGGCTGATCAATGATATGCAGTCGGCGGTAGAAAAGAGTGACTCTGAGGGCATGGCGATGTCGGCCCACGCCATGAAATCCAGTAGTGCTGTTATGGGTGCCTTGCAGCTATCTGAAATGTGTAAAAGCATGATGGAAAAAGCGCACACCAATGCACTTCAGGATGTTCAGGCACTTATGCAAGATATCGAGCATGAGTATCGGCAGGTCAGCAAGGCTGTGGAGTATCTGGAGTGATGGGTAGCAATTCCAGACAAGGAATAGAGCGTACGAATCTGGAAACGTTCCATGTGCTAGGGGACTTATTAACCTCCTTGATAGGTGCTATAGTACTATTTATTTTCATAGAATCTGTGAGGACTCTGTTACTATGAGCCTGTTCCATATTGTTGATGACTTGTCCGAACTACGGCTGGTTCTGACGGAGCTAATTAAATGCGCAGGACATACCTCACTGCAATTTGATTCGGCTGAATCCTACCTTTTCTATTTCAATTCAACAGCATTTATTGCACCTGTTGCAATTCTTTCCGACTATGAAATGACAGGCTTAACAGGACTGGAGATGATCATAGAAGTGAGAAAAAAATTACCCTTTCAAAAAGCGGTTATCTTATCAGGTACGCCATGTAAGGAGTTTCAGGATAATATTGAGTCGTATTTATGCTGCTCGCTAGCCAAGCCTTATCATTTTGAGCAGTTATTCGCTTTTTTAAAGTTTCTGATTCAATGTGAAGACACATGCTGTTCTGGGTTGCCTCAATTTAATCAAACCTGTATGCATGGTTTGGATCACCCTTGCCCATTTCACCAAGATGATTCATAAACATCCTAAAAGTTTGTATTATTGCGGGGCTTTGGCTAACGGTTCGATCAGTCCCATGACAGTAGCTTCATAAACCGCTTCAAAACGCGAGTTAACAGCGAGCTTAGTATAAATATTGCGAATATGGGCTCGAATTGTGTTTTCTGAGATATTGAGAACATCACCTGTTTCAGCGTAGGTCATGCCCTTGGAAACCAGTTCTAGAACCTCGATTTCCCGGCTGCTCAGCATATTTTCCTGCGATTGCTCCTTATGTGATTCTTGATGTGTGGAAGCGATTTTTTTTACACTCTGATGCTGTGAACCTGGCTTGTCTGGTGTCTGTTGGATAAGACGGCACAAGAGGAATCTGGCAACTCTGGAATCAATCATCGATTCTCCATTCATCATGGCATAAATGGAGTCGCCAAGCTGATCAAAACCGTGGTCTTTCAACAGATAGCTGGAAGCTCCTGCTTCAATAGAATCAACAACATTGGATTCATCACCAAACACGGTAACTACCATCGCCTCAAGCGGTAGCGGTAATGATTTAGCTTTTTGAACCAACGATATTCCGCTTCCATCGGGTAATCCAAGGTCGGTTACCAGAATATTAACACCCCCTTCCATACAGGCTAGTGCCTCTTGGCAACTTCCAACAGCTGCATAGAGGCTTAGCTGTGGATGAGAAAGAATCTTATCAACCATGGCTTGTCGAATTCCGATTTCATCTTCAACCAGTAATACCGAGTATATCGTCATCGCATCCCCCACCCCTTTGCTTCTAGGAGTCTGACGGACTTGGGGGAATCGTAGCGGGCAGATAGGGATGTTTGGATCACTATCCCTGCTGCTACGCAGATTTATCACCAGTTCGAAAGACCGTGAGAATTAGCATAGCAAGAAGAATGCCATTGCAGGTTTTTCTATAAAGTATGATCATGCTAGTCACTCTATGCAATGATGCTGAATCAAAAGGCATGCTAAGCTTGCTCTTATGAAGACATCAACCAATCAACAGGATATACAAGAGCTGTCACACGACATAAGAAATATTATGTGTGTGCTTTCAGGCCGCATAAGGATTCTTGAGAAGGTATTGAAGCATTGTCCCCCGCTATCAAAAGTTGGGGCGGCTGGCATAGCGCATCAAATGCATTGTATGCATAGTGCTGTATATCAGGGTACGGCCTTATGCGATGAGCATTTACAGCAGCCCAAATATGGTATGAAAATAAAGAGTGATTTAACAGATGTAGTACATGAATGCTGTGATATGATATCTCCATTAATGGGCGAGAAAATTGAGTTGGACATTGATTTGCAACATGACTGCAGTTCTATCCCTTGTGGGTTTGTACCGTTGAATCGTATTTTACTTAATTTGATGAAAAATGGCATGGAGAGCATGATCAGAAGCGGAGGGACTCTTACCATCAGCACTGGTCAGAGATGGTTAAACAACGATGCAATCAGACAGACTATTTATGAAGGTGAAAGATGCCAGGGCGTTTATACCTATATTCAGGTGGAAGACCAGGGCTGTGGCCTGGATGCGCAAGCATTCAGCAAAAACATTGATCATATTCAGTCGAATAAGGGAATTGGGCATGGCTATGGCCTGCTATCTGCAATCAGCATTGTCAATGCATTCAAAGGGCTTATAAATATTACCAGCCAAGCAGATAAGGGCACTTCAATTCGTGTTTATTTTTTAACCCAGGTTGGATTCACAGACGTCATGTCAGGGGAAGGATGCCATCAAGTTATTGATGAGCAGGTCAGCGGGCTTATTGAAGATATTTCGATACGGTCCAAGATAAATAAAACCACAATGGCCAAGACGCAATAAATAAAGGGGCGACATTATGTATTCAAGTATTCAAGTAGAGGCATTCATTCACAACATCGTTAACCTACCAAACCCGGCAAAAACAGTAGACCCGGTTTTTATCCAACAGATGATGCGCTCGTATCGGGATCAGCAAGTGGAAGTTTATTTTATGACAGATCAATATGGAGTGATCTGTCAACTGGGCAACGGCGTGGAGTTATTGACCGGCTTTCCTCGTGATGAACTACTGGGGATCCATTTATGTGATTTTATCGAGACGACTGATTTTAGTACGATTTGGTCTGACAAATCATCCTCGTTATGTTCATCTCATCGGATTGATTTTTTTCACCGCAACGGGGAAAAGATCTGCGCTATGCTCGATAAGATAAGGCTTCATGTATCCGGAAGCTATGAAGGGATATTAAAATTATCCCGTGACTTGTCTGAGGGCATGGTCAGGAAACCACTCACCCCCCTGCTATCGTTAAGTATCAGTGGTAGTATTTTATCTGCTAATACCAGAGGGGATCGGTTGTTGGCGCAATGGCAGTGCCAGCTCGGATCATCGTCTCCTGATTGGATGCAGGATCAAGCGCTGGATACTTGGTGTGCAAAGAAACCTTTGAGTTTTGGCTCACATGTTTACCTTCCTCTCGCAAAAGAGAATATTATTTTACTATCAGATCAGCCTTTCTATGAAAAAATCGGTGACGATATGTTTCAATTATCCCACGCTGGAAAGCTGTCTTTGGTATGCTGATATGCTCATGGTGTAGTGGCTAAGTAAATTTGGCCATCAATTAAGAGCAAATATAATGTTCAGATT
>CAYZJL010000024.1:0-16853 GCA_964478615.1 uncultured Zetaproteobacteria bacterium | reverse complement strand
GTGTTCATCCGTGTTCATCTGTGGTTCCATCCCTGTCAAGTTTCTTTTCCATCCCTTCCAATGCTTTCAACTGCTTATCAAAATCACTCTCAAACAACCGATCTTGTACAATGCGATATTTCTCAAATTCGCTTTCAGCATGTGCTTTGGCAATTTCTGCGGTGACTTTGCCAGCGTCCTGCAATATTTCCCGGTCGGTTGCCGCAATAAAACGGTTTAAGCGTTCTTCCCAGTCAGCCATGGTCATCGGCATCTTTCTGAGAGCCATATCTTCGGCAATATCCAAATAGGCACTCACTAGCCTTTGCAGTTGAGCAACTTCATTTTCACTTAGATAGTTTTTGGCAATGCTGACATCAAACTTCTGAATCTTGCCTTCTGGTGCATCTTTCCATGTGGTTAAACCCATCTGGGTTTTCTCGGCATGGGCGCGGTTATAGACCACTTCAGCAGCAGTCTGACCGTGAATAGCCCAGTGTAATTTATTCTGCACCGTCGCAAAAAAACGTTTGGTGGCAGCAGCTGTCACATCATAATCAATGGCGGTGGCGTAGATGTCGGTGATTTTCTGATAAAATTTACGCTCACTGAGGCGTATTTCACGAATGCGCTCCAGTTGTTCCTCAAAATACTTTTTGCCGAGTATAGAGCCGTCATTTTTAAGGCGTTCATCATCCATCACATAGGCTTTGATGGTGTATTCCTTGATAATGCCTGTTGCCCATTTGCGAAACTGCACCGCGCGTTCGGAATTGACCTTGTAACCCACTGCAATGGTTGCCGATAGGTTGTAGTGCTGGGTGTTATATGTTTTTCCGTCTGTAGCAGTTATCCGGAATTTCCGGATAACTAAATCCTCTTGCAGTTCGCTATCAGCAAAAATATTTTTCAAGTGTTCATTCACCGTGCGTACATTCACGCCATACAATGCGCCCATCATTTTTTGACTAAGCCACACATCTTCATCGGCATAAACAGCTTCGACACCACCCTCACCAGTAGCTGCAATAAAGCTAAGATATTCTGCTGCGGATGAGCGAATACTGGGAGCTTGGCTTTTCTTATGACTCACAACTACAATTCCTCAGTCTTGAACTGATTATAACCTTCATAAAAATAACTAACATCAATACCTTTCATAAATAGAGCACGGTCGTTGATTTGGTCGGTCAGAGCGGCTTTTAACAATGCTTTTATCTCTATATCTTTGACAACGCTTCGCTGCATGGCTGACAGATAATCATCTTTATCAACCTGATTCCAATCGACCACCTGTCTTAACTCGTTTTTTAAGATTAAATCAAGCCAGATGCGGGTAGCACGCCCGTTGCCTTCACGAAAGGGGTGGGCAATATTCATTTCGACATATTTCTCAATGATTTCATCAAAGCTGCTTTGTGGCATGCCATCAATATGTTGCAGTGAGGCTTCCAAATACATCAGCGGGGCAAAACGAAAATCACCTTTAGCGATATTGACCTCACGAATTTTTCCCGCGAATCCATAAATACCTTCGAATAGATAGGTGTGAATAAAGGCAAGCCCTTTAAAAGTACCAACCTCAACTTGGTTTATGTCCCCAGACTCAAAAAGATGCTTGGCTTTTTGTTTGCTGATGCGTTCTTCTACTTTTGCTAGCTCAACCTGATCGGTAATACCTAATTTGTTGTTAAGTATCATGTAGCACCTCCCTCAATCTCTGTCACAATGGCATCAATATCTGCACGCAGTTTATCAATGTTGGCAACGGTGGTTTTTAGCTCGGCATTCAATTCTGAAATATCAATCACTTCGCGGGTGTCTTTGGCCTCTACATAGCTACTGACCGACAGATTGTAGTCATTGGCAGCTATTTTGTCGTTGCTTACGGATTCAGCAACGTGTTCAACGTTCTCCTTGCTATCGAAGGTCTGCATGATTTGTTCGATATGCTGGTCGGTGAGAATGTTGGTATTCGTGGCTTTTTTGAAATAGTCCTCACCACTGGCATCAATAAACTGGGTGGTGGTGTCGGTTTTGTGTTTGGAGAGCACCAGAATATTCACGGCAATGGATGTGCCGAAAAACAGGTTGGGCGCGAGTGAAATGACGGTTTCGACGTAATTGTTATCAATCAGGTATTGGCGGATTTTTTTCTCTGCGCCACCACGGTAAAAAATACCAGGAAAGCAGACAATCGCAGCACGCCCTTTGCTAGATAAATAGCTCAAGGCATGCAGTACAAAAGCAAAGTCGGCTTTGGATTTAGGGGCAAGCACACCTGCGGGAGCAAAGCGTTCATCGTTGATCAGGGTTGGGGCATCGCTGCCAATCCATTTTACTGAGTAAGGCGGGTTGGAGACAATCGCATCAAAGGGTTTATCGTCACCAAAATGCGGGGCGATGAGGGTGTTACCCAACATCATATTGAACTTGTCGTAGTTGATGTTGTGCAAAAACATATTCATACGCGCAAGGTTGTAAGTGGTATGGTTAATTTCCTGACCAAAAAAACCATCTTCAATGATATGGGCATCAAAGTGTTTTTTGGCTTGCAGCAATAATGAGCCTGAGCCACAAGCAGGGTCATAAATTTTATTCACAGTTTCTTGCTGGTGCATGGCAAGTTGGGCAATCAGTTTGGATACATGTTGCGGGGTAAAAAACTCGCCGCCTGATTTGCCTGCATTGGCAGCATAGTTGGAGATAAGAAACTCATAGGCATCGCCAAACAGGTCAATTTGGTTATCAGTGAACTTGCCGAAGCTAAGCCCTGCCACACCTTTGAGCACAGCGGCTAAGCGTGTGTTTTTGTCCACCACGGTATTGCCCAAGCGGTTGTTGGTGGTATCAAAGTCGGCAAACAAACCTTTAATATCCACTTCTGATGGATAGCCATTGGCAGAGGCTTCAATGGCAGAAAATATCGCGGCCAAATCAGTGTTCAGGCTCTCATTGTTGTTGGCATTTTTGGCAATGTTTACAAACAGCTGGCTTGGGTAGATGAAATAACCCTTGGTTTTAATGGCATCATCTTTGATGTCTGGTGTGATAATTTCATCGCCAAGATCGGCATAGTTGATATCGTCATCATCGCCTTCAATGTACGCAGCAAAATTTTCGCTGATAAAACGATAAAACAATGTGCCCAATACATACTGCTTAAAATCCCAGCCATCGACTGAGCCGCGAACATCATTGGCAATCTGCCAAATTTGGCGTTGAAGTGCAGCGCGTTGTTGGGAACTTGTCATTGTGTTGTCCTGTTTAAATATGTTTTTAAATAGCTATCCGTTCATTATCAGCCTAGCATCATAACGAGCAAAGACGCTCTAGCCTACTCACTTATTGACACGGAGTAGTCTAATACTATCAACTATTGAAATAGAACACGAAAACCGGATCAGGCTTTTATAACTTGATATTTTAATTAATACCTTGCCCATTGGAGTCACTGAGAAATGTATCCACATCAGCTTTGCTGATTGAATATTCAGGCGCATAACACTTGGCCTGCATTCTAAGCTATTTCCAAACGCCGCTTATATTTGGTGAGATTGTCACAGCCGCCATCACGTACGATGACCATGTCTTCAAGACGAATTCCACCAAGGCCAGGGTAATAGAGGCCGGGCTCGACGGTAACCACCTGATTGGCTTTGAGGATATCACTGCGCACAGATATGCGTGGTGCTTCATGAATCTGTAGACCAACACCATGACCTGTTCCATGGAAGAAGCCGGTCTGTTTACCCCGCACCATTTTTGTCGGATAACCCTGCTTATCAAAATGATCGGTAATGCTCTGATGAATCACTGCGCCATCCACACCTGATGCCACCATGGAGAGACCAATATCCTGACCTTCACGTACCGTCTGATACAGACGCTTGATTTCGGGAGTCGCTTTGCCTTTGACATAGCTTCGGGTCATATCTCCCCAGTAACCTGTGGCCAGTACTCTGGGAAAAATATCTATAATAATAGGTTGATGCGCACGGATAAAACCGCTGCCAATATTGTGGGGATCAACCCCCTCTTTTCCGCACGCTACAATGGTGTGGGCAGGCATCGCACCATGGCCGATCAGATACATTTCAATCACGCGCCGCACATCGGCTGATTTTACTTTTTTAGCCGACTCAGGGGCACGCAAGATGCCATCATCACCTATACCACAGGCCCCCAGATAAGCTTCCGCCTGCATCATTGCGTGGCGTGTTAAACGTTCGGATTGCGCCAAACAGCGCAATTCATATTCAGATTTTACCGCCCTACCCGGAAAAAAAGCTCCCTGGACAGCATCCACCTTAAAGCCCCAGCTACGCAGCTTCTCTGCATAACCGAGTGGAAAATCAGTCGGCACCATGATTTCAGTGATATCACGATCTGTTAAAAAAGCAGCCGCAACGGCTGCTAAGCCGTGCCTGTGATTCACCTCAGCCTGTTGCCGCCAGGGTGTATCAAGGTGCGCCTCATGCAGCTTTGAATCTTTTTTCGCCCTATCCACTTCCAGTGGCGAAAACAGTCCATGCCAGTGCCCTTCCAGTTCGATGGCAATAAAGGCATCGGGCACAAACATGCCGGAGGCATAAAGCATGTCCGCACTGTGTTCCGAATCAGCAATCATTAATCGCACATCAGATGATGGTATCTTCATCATGAGTCATATCCTTTTAACACTTCATCCAGCGCATCTTCTTTTTCATACTGGCGTTGCATAAATTCACGCAAATTCATATGACTCAACAATTCAGAACGCTCGCGTTCAAGGCGAAAATAGATGCCCGTTAATTGCCTGCCCAGCGGGCTATCCACCCACGCATCAGGTACATCCATGGGCTGGTCATTAAGATAATGAAAAATTTCGTGCAAATTCATTTTATCGACATCAAAGCCAGGTAACCAACCTGCCTCTTCATGATTGGATGAGGTCGAGCGCAAAAGACCACTCACACATAACTGATCCAGCCACTCCTGCAAAATATTGTTAGGTATATCCGTTTCTTCAATCAGCTCAGTCAGTTTGAGCGTATTACCGGTATGCTGCGCCTGCACTGCACGCAACAGAATCAGATGTGAAAAGAACTGCCGTACCCCTGGTTTTTGAAAGTTGCTATGTTGCCTGTGTGACTGCTCCGGATGCTGTAGACAAAATGCAATTTCAGAGCCCAGAAGCACGATCACCCAAGCCAGATAGATCCAGAGCAAAAAGATTGGCAGTGTTGAGAGTGCCCCGTACAAGCGTTCGTAATCAGCTACTTCAGTAACATAAAAAGCAAACCCGATCTTTGTCCATTCAAATAGGACACCGGCAACCAAACCACCAACCGCAGCATATCGAAAAGGCACGGCTGTATTGGGTAACACGTAATACAGACTCGCCATAGCCATTGATGACATCAGCCACGGCACCAGAAAAGGCGCTTCCGTGATATACGATGCACCTTCAGCCACCTCTTTCAGCACCGGTAGCGCTGTAAAGTAGGAGGTGATCGTAATCGAGGCACCAATCAGTATGGGAGCCAACGTCAACGTGGCCCAAAAGACAACAAACTTGGATAACCAGGCACGTGCGCGCGTGATACGCCAAATATCATTAAAAGCCTCTTCAATGGTGTTCAGCAGTGCCGTGGCAACAAACAGTAGCCCAATAATACCAAATACAGAAAGCGTGGTGGTCTCCTCTGCCACCGTACCCAGATAATCCTGCACAGCCTGTTGACTGGTGGGCAGCATATATTCTAACAGTGCATTACTTACACTTCCGGCCATATCTTCAAAGGCTTGAAAAGTGCTAAACACCGAAAACCCGAGCACCACCATCGGTACAATGGCCAACAACGAAGCATAGGCCAGTGCCGATGCGCGCTGAATGCATTGGTCTGCAATAAAACGAATAATGACCCTGAAAAAGAAACGCAACAGATGAACAGCATGACGATACAGAGCCGGAAGGCTGGCAACATCAGCCACATCCATTGCCAGCATCTGGCTAAACTTAAATTTCACAGATGGCCTAGGTGTTTTTTCCATCTCTACAGCTTACATAGCAGGATCAGGGTGTAAACCCAAGATCCGACATAGTCGGCTATCACGCACTTCAGCCATGACAACCCCGAGCCACCGCTGCTCTGCACATTATTTTTCTTCAGGAAAATTTTCACGCATAAACGCAAAATATTCCAATGGTCCATCAGATTTCAGAGGTGTCACAACAATCTCAATGGGAAACTCAAAGCCATCACGATGCAGAGCCTGTGTAGCTACAGGTTTATATAAAAACGAGCCTATATTTGTTTTCTGATAACGGGCCATGCCCTTTCGGTGAGCTTCTCTCAAACGCTCTGGTATAATGATTTCCATCGATTTACCCATCACCTTATGTCTGGGCCAGCCAAACAATACCTCGGCACTACGATTCCAATCGATAATCTGACCTTCCTGATTCATGCTCACATACGCATCGTAACAACCATCAATAACATTCTGCAGTCGTGCACCTTTTTTTCGCACTTTCTCTTGTAACGCCTGCTGCTGATCCAGAGCTGCCTGAGCATAAAATCCAAAAGCAATCACTGCAACTGAAATTAGCAACCGCATCCAGTTTTCATTGGGGTCGGAAAAAAAGAGATTATCCAGAAAACTTTCGCCACCAAAAACAAACACATGCAGCAGTGCCTCAACGACCCAGAATAGAATCGCCACCAGAATACCCAAGCCACCTAGCCCGCTCCGTTTTATTCTTTGCAGCATCTCTCCCTCCAAGGCTCTTACACCTCACCCAGCCAATATGACTGCCTCAATAGGCAGTTGCAATGCGTAATTTCCGTGATTATGTAAAACATGCAGAAACACCACCAGATCAAAACAACAAGGTGAAGAAAAATGACTTCGCACTTCACATATCTATGCTGTAGTTTTATCATATCCTCAGAGTAAAGGAGTCCGGCTATGGAGATACGTTCCGCTGCAGTTGCTGATCTATTTTATCCGGGGAAAGCCAAGGAGTTGGAAGCATTGGTTGCCCATCATCTAGAAAATGCATCGGCTCTGTTAACACTCCCCCATCACCTTCTCAAGGCTATCATTGTGCCACATGCAGGTTACATCTATTCCGGCCAGACGGCAGCATTCGCTTTTGCCAGCCTTATACCTGCAAACATTCGTCGAGTCCTGTTACTGGGGCCCTCTCATCGCGTAGGGTTTTATGGCATGGCGGTGCCTGATTGTGATGCTTTTGAAACCCCTCTTGGGCCAGTACCAATCGACCAGACGCTCATGCAAAAAGCCCTCACACATCCTGATGTGCAAACAGACAGAGCTGCACATGCGCAGGAGCATTCTCTGGAAGTGCAACTGCCATTTTTGCAGCTGGTGCTTGATCAGTTCACACTCTTACCCATCTGCATAGGCAATGTGGATTCAGATGCAGTAGCCGAGCTCATCGAACTGTTCTGGCATGATAATGCAACACTTTTTGTCATCAGCTCTGATCTATCACATTTCCACAGCTATCAGGAAGCCAAGATCATAGATCGACACAGCATTGAAATGATTCTGAACCAGCAATCCGGCTTAAACCATGAACAGGCATGTGGAGCCACCGGCATCAACGCCTTATTGAGTATTGCCAGTAAACATCATCTGAAGGCACAACTGCTGGATTACAGGAATTCTGGTGACACTGCCGGTGACAAAGAGAAAGTGGTGGGTTACGCTTCCATAGCCTTTTATTCGGATACACAACATGATGCATGAAACACGCTATCAAGGTGATATTCTGATTGCCCTGGCGCGCCATAGCATTGCCGACAAACTTGATATCAGTAGTGATCGCATCAACAGGGCAGGTCATGACTGGTTAACGGAACATGCTGCAACATTTGTCACGCTCACCATGCATGGCAACCTGCGCGGCTGCATCGACACGCTGGAAGCGTATCGTCCGCTCATTGATGATGTATGCTCTAATGCCGTGGCCGCAGCTTTTGATGACTCCCGCTTTGCACCATTGAGCAGAGATGAATATGGCTCCGTGCAGGTAGAGGTGTCACTGCTCTCTACGATGCAACGTGTTGATGCACACGATGAGCAAATCGCAATCTCAAATATCAGGCCGGGTATTGATGGTGTGGTACTGCAATATGGGGCATATAAAGCTACATTTTTACCACAAGTGTGGAATCAACTGCCCGCCCCACAACAATTCTTTGCCCACTTAAAACAGAAAGCAGGGCTTTCCATCGATTTCTGGCATCCCGATATCCAACTCTCTGTTTATCAGGTGCATAAATTCCATGAGCACAATGGCTCCGGGCACTCATAATGGCCAACGCACACTTTCCGGGCCGTTACTGGCACAAACTTGCAGATGGACGCATCCAGTGTGATCTCTGCCCACGCGACTGCAAATTGCATGATGGTCAGCGCGGACTCTGCTTTGTGCGCAAACGGGAAGAGGAACAGATTGTACTCACCACCTATGGTCGTTCATCAGGTTTCTGCATTGATCCTATTGAAAAGAAACCGCTGAATCACTTTTATCCAGGTTCAAGTGTACTCTCCTTTGGCACAGCCGGATGCAATTTAGCCTGTAAATTTTGTCAGAACTGGGATATTTCCAAATCACGTGCGTTTGATCGTCTGTGTGATCAGGCAGAACCGGATGCTATTGCCAAAACTGCGATTGAACATGATTGCACCAGTGTTGCCTACACCTATAACGACCCGGTTATTTTTCTCGAATATGCCGTTGATACCGCTCGCGCCTGCAAGGAACGTGGTATCAAAAATGTAGCCGTGACTGCCGGTTATATTAACCCCGCCGCTCGGTCAGAGTTTTTTCACACATGGATGCCGCCAATATCGACCTGAAGGGCTTTTCAAATGATTTTTACCATAAGCTATGCGTTGGAGCATTAAACCCTGTACTTGATACATTGAAATATCTGAAACATGAAACGGACGTATGGTTTGAGATCACCACATTGTTGATCCCCGATCAAAATGACAGTGATGATGAACTGAAACGTATGTGTAACTGGATTGCTGAGCACCTTGGCGTGGATGTGCCGTTGCATTTCACTGCTTTTCATCCTGATTGGAAAATGATGGATGTGCAGTCTACACCATCCTCCACACTGCGACGGGCACGCCGGATTGGCAAAGAGGCCGGCCTGCATTATGTCTATACAGGCAACGTACATGACAGGGTTGGTGCCACCACCTTATGCCCTGCTTGTGATGCAAGGCTGATTGAGCGCGACTGGTATGAAATTCTGGAGTACCGCCTGTCAGAAGATGGCTGCTGCATCTTTTGTGGCACTGAAATCGCTGGCCACTTCGGCCCATTTAACGGCGCTTTTGGTGCTCGCCGTATACCTATCAAGATTTAAGACTTATCGCGAAACTCTGAGAGTGCTACTTTGGCAATTGGCACGCGCGGGCTGAGCACGACACATAGGTCAGGCCAATCTTGTGGCAGAAGTTGATGGATGTATCAGATGCTTGTAGCAGTATCTTTCTTCAGCGTATAATCAGCGTTAATTTCGTCAAAAATGAATTGTTTTTCTATTTGCTGCATAAATGTATTGATTCATTTATGCAGGTTGCTGCATCCATTGGTAACGGATATCCAGATCAGACTCCTGACGAATGCATTGCAGGCCCAGTCGCGTCTCAGCGTTTAACGCAATAGGAGCTTTCAGGTTGGCTGTGACCCATTGTTGGTCTGCGAAGGGATTGAGTACCAGCATCCACATGACTTGTTTCTTATCGTTTACTTTAAGACAGTCACACAAATCTTTAGTCAGTACTGGTGCAGCCCCAAGGCGTTTTTCATTCCAGGGTGTGAGCAAGAAAGCGGCCTCCGGGTGATCAATCGACTGAATACAGACAATATTGCCATGCCCCTCATAAATAAAGCCGAACTCTCTGGCATCACTAAAACCCGCCATACCCTGAGGGAAATGAAATGCTTTAGAACAATCGAGCTCCAAATCGGTACTATTCGGTATTGTCGCTTGAGCTGTCATCATGAGATGCTCCCTTTCCTTTAAGCCATTTCAGTGCATTCGCACCTCCGGCGGATCTGTTTTCTTGCTCAATAAGGTTATAAATTTCCATGCGATGAACCGGAATATCCAACGGTGCTTCAATACCGATACGAACAATGTGCTCATTCTGCACATCCTGAATAATAATCCGGATATTATCGTTGATTCGGATGACCTGACCGATTTTTCTGCGTAATACAAGCACCCGCTATTACCTAAGAAAATTAACTAAACTGAGTGACTTAATCTGACTCACCTGACTATAAGCAGCCTGCAATGCAATGCTCGATTGCTGCAATTCAGCCACAACTGCCGGTATATCCACCGCCTCATGTGTATTAAGTCGCTGATCGAGATTCAATTTCATATCTTGAAAGGAGACTTTGGATATCTGCACCGCATTGAGCCTGGCTCCAGCGTCAGCAGTCAGATCGATCATTGCACTGCCTGCAGCAGTCAGCGTTCCCAAAGATGTCTGTATGGCTGCCACATCACTGTTCGCCAGTGCTGTTTTAAAGCCCTGCAGGGCATTCATGGCAGCGGCAAAGGCAGGATTATCTCCGCGAATATTACTCACTACCTGCTGATTAGCACTGACAGAAACAATACGGTCCTGATTACTACCAGTGTAAGTGATGTTACCTAAACCATCATCTGTAAAAGCAGGTTTATCCGTCGCTGTACCAGCGAACAAGGTCTCCCCCTGCCATTGTTGATTACTATTCGTCAAGAGCTGATTTGCTAAATGCGTCACTTCGGCAAGAGCCGCCTGATGTTCAGCACTGCCTATCTGGGCAGAAGCGTGCTGCGTAGCTAACACCTGAGCTCGCTGCATAACATTACTCATATCATTGAGCATCGTCTGGCTCATGCTCAAACGCGATTCAATAGTCGTAATCGCATCAATACTACTTTGCGTTTGCAGTTGAGAATGACGCAGATCAAGCGATAGTTTATAATCAAGACCAGCCTGTGCCGGTGTTTGGAAACGCGTACCGGAAGCAATCTTTGCATTGCCCTGATTCTGAAGGCTCTGCTGCTGGTTAATGCCAGTGAGCAAACTATTATATAACATACTGGTAGATACTCTCATTGGCCCACTCCTTTTCTATTAACATAAAACAAACAACGCGCCCACATGATTTTTTCCATCCTGTGATCATGATTCATATCACGGGGTGGAAAAACGTCCATGTGCGTTAATATCAATCTCATCGAATTAAACCTAGCAATGAATCAAGCATCTGATTGGTTGTTGTAATAATTTTTGCAGATGCTTCATAAGCGCGCTGAAACTTAATCATATTAATCAATTCCTCATCAATATTAACCCCTGAGATAGCCAGTCTCTGATTTTCCAGAGAATTTAATTCGACACTACGGTAATCTTTTTGCTGTGTAGTGGTGCTTACATCTGTGCCATATTGAACCGACAAAGATGTAGTGCGATTATGCAGGCTCGTTGCAACGCCTCCATCCACACTCAGCGCCGTATCCTGTAGAGCAAGCATTGCCAAAGCACTGCTATTATCTCCAGCCTGAACCAGCGACGTTACAGGATCCACTTGCCCAGTATTGATAGCACTTGCATTAGCCTGAACCGCCGTAGAGAGGTTCAATGATGATGTGCTCGCCCCACGAGCGAAAAAATTATTTATTTCATATGCTGCCAAAACGTTACTGCTATCTCCGGAGAGTGCGAAACTTTCACCGGCAACAGCATTCATCGTCAAACGACCGCCAGCGTCGACTGAAGCATTAATACCCGCAGCGCCCAGGGCCGCCGCCACACCACTCATGGTTGTTACACCAGCGGTGATATTTATCGCTGTACCGCCAGCCACAACAGCTGCTCCAGTAGCGTCATATACATGAATATTAAAACTACCCGACTGTATGTTTGCAGCGAATGGTGCTATCTGATTTACATCATCCAGAGCAAGTAGCGCATTACTGGCTTGCTCTGCAGTCAAACTTGTATGCTTGACACTGTTACTACCATTCGCATGCACTTGATTGACTGAATAGACTAAATTAGCCGAGATACTGTCAATCTGTGCAATATAATCACCCAGTTTATTATCACGCAGATCTAACAAGCCACCAAGCTCTCCACCTTGAGCCGTAGTCAATACAGGCGTTCCGCTTCCTGCAATCACAATAGTGGAGAAACCGCCTGCCAGCGCAGGGCCACGTGTCAGTTGTCTAGCCACACCATCCTGCGCCAACAGATCCCCGTTCAACGTTTGCAGCATAAAAGAGTTATCCGTTGTGGTTACAGTTTGAATCGGAATCAGCTTGGCCAGATCACGAACGGATTGATCACGTTGATCACGCAAATCATTGGCTAAATTATTACCTTGAGATGCCTCCAACCTGTTAATCTGAGTCGTCAATGCAGCAATATTGGTCAAACCCTGATTCACCTTTGTAATTGCCTGATCAATATTAGCATCGCTACTTGCTTGCACGGTAGTTAATTGATTATACATATTGGTCAAATTACTGACTAACGAACTACTTTTCGCTCTGACATTTACCCGTTGTCCATTATCTTGCGGATTATTGGCCAACTGTTTCCATGATAAAAAGAAATCATCCAGGGCAGAAGCAAGGCCTGTGCCTTGCAAACTACCAAAAACATTTTCAACAGCATTAAGGCCTGTACTTATCGTCGTCCAATACGATAACTGTGTACCATTTGTGAGCTGTGCCTGATTGATAATTGGATCAACCATACGCTGGACATTGTTCACATTGACACCGCGACCAAATGAGATCCCAGCAATTTTTTCTGGTGTCGCAGTCACCATATTTGCACTCTGTCTGGAATAACCCGGCGTATTCACATTGGAAATATTATGCGATATCACATCCATCGACTTTTGTTGTGCCTTTAAGCTACTCGCGGCGATATTAAGGCTGTCAAAAATCATCGTATTATCCGCTAGTCCTGCGATTATACGTATGCTCTTCCTGGCTAAGCCCTAAACCCTGTAAAATCGTTGATGATACATGATACGCAGCATGCAAACGCAACCTGTTTTCCTGGTTGCTCTGATCGACTCTTAACATGCGTTCATATAAATTACGACGCAGAGACTGAAAGCTTGCAAGCTGAGAACCTGCATACATATCAATCACAACCGATAATGAGAGTTCACTGGGAATGTTATAATCACCCAACAACTGATGGCACTGCTGCTCTAGCTGGGCAAGGCATTGATGCGCTGCAATACGCTGATCACTTGACTGCATAATCACATCTGCATCAAGCAGACGAATTGCCTCATACTCAGCCAGGGCAATTTTCTCCAGCTCAAGAGCGCACACATTCATTTTATCCAGAAGAGCATGCAACGTTTCCAATGCTTTGACCGGCAATGCGATGATATCACGGGTAGCTGTGTGGGGTGAAATACGACTGGCTACCATGACCGCTCCGCCAGCGCATTGCTTACAATCTGCGTGGCCACTTTATGGCTGTTCGATTTAAAACTGCCCTCTTCCAGGGCTCCACGAATCTCTTCAATGCGATCTATACGCACCGATGACATCTCTCCAAGCATGGTCATTGCTTTTTCACGCAGACTGGCTGCATCCGTGACTTTGACAGAATCACCACCTGAAGCCGATGCTTTGCCCTTACCCTTGCCTTTTGAGGCACTGCCCGAACTCTGAACACCCGTCGATCCTGATGTGCTATTAATGCGCATGTCTGTTTACCTCCATGACTAAACCACGACTCATCTCTAATCTATCGACGGTATTGGAAATTTCTTGAATCCTTGCATTGTTTCCCTGCTCTGTAGTCCGTATATTCTGGGCTCTGTCGAGCTGACGATAAATACTTTCAGCTATGCCAAAATTACTGCGTTTCGTGCTGGCCTGTGCGATGGCCTCATCCATCATTGAGGCATGCATATCTTCAGCATAACCACTGGGCATAAAGTCGGACTTGCCCACGCTCTTGCGCATTTCAGCCATCATCTGCTGCACAAACACAGCTTCAAGCTGACGGCTAACCTTCCACAACGCGGCATCTTTTTCTTTTGCTGGCGCTTCAGTTTGTGAAGCAAGAACATGCTGAAAGCTGGTTTTACTGGTCTGAACAGAGTGTGCTGAATGTGTGCGGGCATGGGTTGTTTGCTGCATGTTTGCCTGCTTCTGCATCTGCTCCCGTTGAAGGATGCCATCGATAACAAATTCGACCATATCAGCCATGATAAAGTCTCCATATGCAAACAGACTGCATCACATCGTCCTCAAGTCGGCATGCAATGCACCGGCTGCCTTGATTGCCTGCAACACTGCCATCAAATCACTTGGGGTAGCACCGACTGCATTCAAGGCATTGACCAATTCGGATAGTGAGACCTGTTTAGGCAACACCACCAGCTTGGCTTCATCTTCCTGCACATCAACATCGGTACGATCCACCTTTTCAGTCGCTCCGCCACCAAAGGCATTGGGTTGAGATACTTCAGGATTTTCCGAAACACTGATGGTGATATTACCATGCGCCACGGCCACAGTGTCGATACGCACTTCCTGCCCCATCACAATGGTACCCGTACGTTCATCAACAATCACAACGGCCTGATGATCAATGACTACATTGAGTTGTTCGATATCAGCAATCAAATTGATGGCATTGCTTTCAGGGTTCCATACTTGCACTGTACCGGAATCGATGGCGCGAGCCATGCCCTTACCCAGCCTGGCATTGATGGCATTCTGCATATTTCTGGCCGTGGTGAAATCGGCACGACGCAAGCTCAGGGTAATATGATCCTGACCTGCATGTAAACCATGCGGAGCCATGCGTTCCACTCGTGCGCCATTGGGAATACGTCCAGATGTCGGATGTCCCTTAGTTACATTTCCACCTTTCCCTTCGGCTGTAAAACCACCAATAGAGAGGCCACCCTGAGCCAGAGCATAAGGCTTCCCATCACCACCAATCAGAGGGGTAGCAAGCAAAGTACCACCGCGCAGACTCTTGGCATCACCCAGGCTCGATACCGTAACATCCAGCTGCTGACCTGGTCTGGCAAAAGCAGGCAGGTCAGCCGTAACCATCACCGCTGCAATATTTTTAGTTTGCATCTTGCTGATATCTGCACGCACCTGCACACCAAGCCGTTCCAACATGCCAACAATGGTATTGATGGTAAAAGGTACTGAGGTACTTAAATCACCCGTACGATTAAGGCCAACGACAATACCATAACCAATCAGGGCATTACCACGCACACCTTCAATATCAACCAGGTCTTTAATGCGTTCAGCCTGTAACTGTACAGGCATTGCCAACAGCAATAACAGCAGCAGACTAAAGCGTAGGGGGCGCATTAAAAGGGCCATACTATATCCAGTGTTTGCGATAACCAGCCTTCATGCGCAACAGTGGCCAATGCGCCGGTACCGCCATAGCTGATTTTAGCCTGTGCCACCTTGGAAGATTGAATGGTATTGGTTGCTGTAATATCAATAGGACGAATAATGCCTGAGAATGTAATTTCCTGCGGCTCGTGATTAACAGTCAATAATCGTTTGCCGTTAATACGCATATTACCATTGGGATAGACATAAGTAACAACCGACGTAACGCTAGCAGTCAACGTATCCGAGTTATTAGTAGAGCCAGAACCATCAAATATTTTACTGTTGGTCATACCAATATCACCGGTAGGACTAACATCTTTATTGGCTAGCGCTGCTCCATAGGCAATATTTGCACTCAGCCCAGTTTTTCGATCCGATTTTTTGCTCTGCTTGCTGGCCAGAGAACGGGTGGCTTTGGCATTTTCAGATACCAGTACCGTTACCAGATCACCTACCCTCGCAGCCTTGGGATCAGAAAGCATCCTCATGCCGCCATCGGTCCACAAGGAGCCGGTTCTGGAGGTGTGAGCATGCGGAGTATTCAGGGCTTTTTCTACTTCCTGCTTCTGTTGATCGTTAGCTACCGTGTTTACGCGTGGCATGCAACCGGTAATGATTATAGATGCTACAGCCAACATAGAAATAACTCGTGCACTGTTCATCATACTCCTCCTCGCAATTGTATGCGTACAGCACCAGCCTGTTCAACAATGGCCTGAATCACTTCTTTGCTACGTAGATTTTTGACCAAAACACGTTCTCCGCGATGGGCCGAACGCAAGGCCTTACCCTCTGCACGCACATGCAAGTGCCCCATATCAAGAATAATCTGCACTATATCGCCACGTTTGATCAATGGAGGGCGCTTAACAGAACTACTTAACACCAAATCACCCTTATTCATACGACGGGTCAAACGCATACCTATCAATTCAGATATCTCATCCATCCAAGGCCTATTATGTCCAGCTATATCAGCACGTGTTCTTTTCAACATATCATGGGTGAGCAAGCTGCGTGCCGAAATATTTTTATTCATCACAATGGCCATTGCCCACCAGTGCACACGCACCGGCACATACCAACGCCTGCCACCCTGCTCAGCAATCAGCGACAAACGTTTGGGGTGACCGTTCAAAGCTACTGGCAATGACCAATGCACTACTCCGCTCGTTGTTGGCCAACGCTCCACCCGAATCAATTCAGCAGAAGCGCCTCGCACCACCACACCATCGTTAAAGAAAGATTGAAGCGACTGCTGCATGGCTGAATCCGATGCCGCTAATGCAAAAGCAGGCAAACTCAGGACAGGTAGCAACATGACAATGACCAGCATCAGCAAGCGCCTGGATGTCTGTTTACACATCCCTTCCAACAATGGCAGGTGGCGAGTCACGCTTACCTCCTAATGCTGTTGGCGGTCTGCAG
>CAYZJL010000023.1:0-17328 GCA_964478615.1 uncultured Zetaproteobacteria bacterium | reverse complement strand
GGCCTATACCTTCTACTTTTATAAAATTCTGACCGTCTGGGTTTGGCCGAACCTCGACCGTCATATAATAACTTAAAGCAGTAGTCGTAGTGATTTAAATATTGGCCTCAATAAGGTCTCCGAAGCTGGTTTTAAGCGCCGTAATAAAAGCATCGTTGGCGGCAGGCATGGGGTAGTTTTCCAAATCACTAGTCGTAGACCAGATATGGGAGGATTCAGCATTCAAATCACTGGTATCATGGCAAACACAGCTAAACAGTTGGAAATGTAATCGACGGTCAGGATACTCAAAGCTCTGATTGCAAAGCTTCTGCCAATATGTAGCGCTTAGGCCTGTCTCTTCTTTAAGCTCTCGCATGGCAGCGATTTCAGGATCTTCTCCAGCTTCAATCTTGCCGCCGGGGAATGACCATAAGCCACCACAATGTAGGCCTTCATCTCTTTTCAACAACAACACACTCCCTTCTTTATTAAAGAGGGCGATCAAAACAATCGGTTGATGTTTCAGGTACGGTACTCCGCATTGATGGTGATATATTCATGCGTGAAGTCACCGGTCCAGACGCGGGCAGATGCATTTCCCATACCGAGATTCAGGGTGATGGAAAATTCATCTTTAGCAAATACAGCCATGCCATCTTCATCACGATAATCGACATGCAAATTACCATGCTCCATCATCACCACATTATCACAGCGCAGAGAGATGTGATTAGCTTCAAAATTGATGCCTGCATTACCAGCGGCTGCGATAATGCGACCCCAATTGGCATCGGAACCGGCAAAAGCGGTTTTCACCAGCGGCGAGATCGCAATCGTGCGGGCCACATGACGTGCATCGTCACTGCTCTCAGCACCTTCAACATTGATGGTGACAAATTTACTGACACCTTCACCATCACGCACAATCATCTGTGCCAGCTCTATGCACAGTTCGGTCAATGCAGTTTCAAATTCAAACAGATCCTGCAACGGTTCATAGCCCAGACCTAATCCACTGGAGAGCAGATAGACGGTATCGTTGGTGGAAGTATCACCATCGACACTGATAGCGTTGAATGAGAGATCCACCACGCGCTTGATCATCGACTGTAAATCGTCCTGAGCTATCGGTGCATCGGTAGCGATAAAACCAAGCATGGTCGCCATATTCGGATGAATCATGCCACTGCCCTTGGCGATGCCGGTAATGGTATAATCACCCACCTTACGGCTGGCCCACTTGGCATAGGTGTCGGTGGTACGAATCGCATTGGCTGCCTGCATCCAGTCGGATTCAGAGACAGCTGCTTCTTCAACACCCTGCACTATACGATCAATCGGGAACGGTGTACCGATCACACCTGTTGAAGCCGACAGGACCTGAGCAGGAGAGACATCCAGCGCTTTGGCTGCCGTGGAGATCATCATCTGAGCCCACTCTTCTTCGCGAATACCTGTTCCGGCATTAGCATTGCCACTATTGGCAACGATAGCCCTAATTTGACTGCCATATTGATGAATCGCCTGCTCACCCAGATCAACACAGGCGGCACGCAAACGGTTCTGCGTAAATGTTGCGGCAGCATGACAATCCACATCGGCCACAATCATGGTCAGATCGGTGCGTTTACCTTTCTGATCAGCTGATTTCACACCACACGATGCCGTACCTATACGAAAACCTAGAACCGATAAAGCAGGGCTAAGCTCCGGTGCATTAACCGGCATTAGGCGTGTTTACCATGACACTGTTTATATTTCTTACCCGAACCACATGGGCATGGATCATTACGCCCAACTTTCGGATGTTCGCGCTTATAAGTCTGTTGCACTTCCGGCTCATCTTCTTCACCAAGGTTATAATTAACAGACGCATTTTCCTGAGGCTCTTCAACCAATGGTTCTTCCTGCTCAACCTGTACACGGTGCATGGCTAACATGGTCTCTTCACGCACTTTATCGAGCATAGACTCAAACAGTTCAAACGACTCACGTTTGTATTCCTGAATCGGCTGTTTCTGAGCATAACCGCGCAGACCAACACTCTGACGCAGGTGATCCATAGCCAACAGATGCTCTTTCCACAGATGATCGAAAATCTGTAAGACTAGATATTTTTCAAAATGACGCATCTGCTCTGCACCTGTGATCTCTTCTTTGACTGCCATATGCGCTTTAAGGGCATCATGAATTTTTCCAGTCATATCTTCTGCCGTCTCAACATCATCGCTCTCTAGCCAAGCCTGGGGATCAGATTCAACCGTCAAACGATCTTTGAGTGCATCACGCAACGCATCCAGAGGCCACTCTTCCGGATGCCCATCAAGAAATTCCGCCACCAGACGAGCGGCAAAATCAGCCTGCATATCTTCAACTACATCGGTGACATCCTCAGCCTCCAGCAACTCACGGCGCTGCGAATAGACCACATCACGCTGCTGATTCATCACATCATCATATTCCAGCAACTGTTTACGCACATCAAAGTTACGGCCTTCGACTTTCTTCTGTGAATTTTCAATCGCTTTGGTCACCCATGGATGTTCAATCGCTTCACCCTGTTCAAAACCAAGCTTGGTCATCATCGTCTGCATCTTTTCGCCACCGAAAATACGCATCAGATCATCATCCAAGGAGAGATAGAAACGCGTCAGCCCCGGATCACCCTGACGACCGGCACGGCCACGCAACTGATTATCAATACGACGTGATTCATGACGCTCGGTACCGAGAATGTGCAGACCACCGGCTTCAACTACTTCGATATGTTCAGACGCACAGGCTTCATGAATCTCTTTGGCTTTTGCTTCACGATCAGCATCAGACAGTTTTGCAGGCAATGCCGCAATCAACATATCCGGATTACCACCCAGCATAATATCGGTACCGCGACCGGCCATATTGGTAGCTATAGTCACCGCACCTTTGCGGCCAGCCTGAGAAACAATTTCAGCTTCACGGGCATGCTGTTTGGCATTCAATACTTCATGTTTAATACCGCGTTTTGTCAGTTGATCCGATAGTAGTTCAGACTTCTCAATAGAAATCGTACCCACCAGGATCGGTGCATTGGTTTTATGCAGGGATTCTATATCGGTAATGATGGCACTGTGTTTATCAACAGTATCGCGATAAATCACATCCGGCATATCATCACGAATCATATCGCGGTTGGTGGGTACAATGACCACTTCCAGCTTGTAAATTTTATGAAACTCTTCCGCTTCAGTATCGGCAGTACCAGTCATTCCCGCCAATTTATCATACATACGGAAATAGTTCTGGAATGTGATCGAAGCCAGTGTCTGGTTTTCCGGCTGAACAGTTACACCCTCTTTGGCTTCCAATGCCTGATGCTGGCCATCAGAATAACGGCGCCCCGGCATCATACGTCCCGTAAACTCATCAATAATAACCACTTCATCATCACGAACGATATAGTCCACTTCACGGGTGAAGAGGGTATTGGCACGCAGACACTGGGTTGCGGCATGCATCAAATTCACATTTTCCGGATCATACAGGGTGCCTTCAGGCATCAGACCTGCATCACGGAACAGTTGCTCCATATGCTCATTACCAATTTCGGTAAAAGAGACCGCCTTGTCTTTCTCATCTTTTTCGTAATCTGCTTCATCAAGCTGCTTGATCAGTACATCGGTCTGACCATACAGATCACCAGCAGCTTCAGCCGGGCCTGAAATAATCAATGGCGTGCGCGCTTCATCAACCAGAATAGAATCGACCTCATCGACAATAGCAAAATGATGACCGCGCTGAACCAGGTCTTCTTTGTTAAATGCCATATTATCGCGCAAGTAATCAAAGCCAAATTCATTATTGGTGCCGTAGGTGATATCGGCAGCATAAGCTGCGCGACGTTCATCACTGGGAATACCATTCACGATCACACCGGTTGAAAGGCCAAGGAAACCGTACAACTGACCCATATGCTCAGCATCACGTTTGGCCAGGTAATCATTCACCGTCACCACATGCGCGCCTTTACCGGAAAGAGCGTTCAGATAAACAGCCAATGTCGCCATCAGTGTTTTACCTTCACCTGTTTTCATTTCAGCAATCTTGCCCTGATTCAAGATACCGGCACCGATCAACTGCACATCGAAATGGCGCATACCTAACACACGAGACGATGCCTCACGCACAACAGCAAAGGCTTCAGGTAACAGCTCATCAACGGTCGCGCCATCATTCAAAAGACCGCGAAACGCTTCTGTTTTTGCAGCCAAAGCCTCATCAGTCAGGGCATGAATATCGCTCTCTAAGGCATTCACTTGCTCTGAAATCGGCCACAATTCTTTAAGCAGACGCTCATTACGGCTTCCGAACAGCTTGGTTAAAATACTAAACATGATGATGGGGCTCCAGCAAAAAAACTAAGGATGCTCGTGAGTCAACAGAGCATCCAAGGCTCGCGAGCCTAGCATGGCCTCTCGCACGCACCAAGCAAAGCCGTGAAAACTTACCCTCACAGGCCATTGCATTGGGTCAAAATCACACATCCTACTTATCCATTCAACACTGCTATTGGGTGGGTCATTTAAGCCTGTTAAAGCCAGCTCCGCAAATAAACCAAACGAACTTCACACGCTTTAACACCACTCTCTCACCTTGTAGAGAGCACATCTGAACGTGACAGCATACCTGAGAGACGCCGTTCATCGTCAAAAACAGGGATATAGCCGATACTATATTCACTGAAAATCGTGAACGCATCGCTCACCATTGCATCTTCCGACAAACTAATAACAGATGATGTCATGAGTTGGCCGACCACTTCCGGTTTACTTGAAGTCAATTCGCCACAACGCTCCAGCAGTGCTTTCAAACGCTCCTCTATATTTTCTCCAGGATACTTTCCCGCCTCTTTTTCAAAATCAGTGACTGTGATCATACCCTTGATACGTTGTGCTCTATCGGTCACCGGCAGACCTTTTAAGCCATGTTGTTGCATCAACGACCAGGTCACATCCAGATAATCACCAAATTCAACTGCAATGACGCGAGCGCTCATGATATCCCTGCAAAGCATTGCTCCCAACTGACGCTTATGCGCATTCAGAGATGCGTGCGCATAAATTTCATTCAAATCTTCAATCGAAACATCAATATAGGTATGCATTTCAAGTAAGGCACTGTTTAAATCATTCATTGAAAATGGTGAAAAACTCGATACAGCCGACTCGTGATGATCATCATGATAAAAAATAAACGGTTTTTCCTGCTCTCTATAGCTAAGCAGTGCGCGCGTGAACCAAACGGCTGAACCCAGAATCAGGACATTCAAACCGACCGGCACCAATACATAAAGATAGCCCAGCGCCTGAATCTGTTCACCACCAATCACTGCAACCAACGCCGCCGCACCACCGGGGGGATGCAGGCAGTTCAATTGATGCATGGCAAAGATGGCCACTCCGACAGCTAAACCACTGGCCAGAAAAAGATCAGGAACCCACTGCGCACAGGTGACACCAACCACTGCTGATATCAGATGACCCCCGACAAATGACCAAGGCTGCGTGAGTGGGCTATGTGGCGCTGCATAAAGAAGCACTGCAGCAGCCCCCATCGATGCAACAACATAGGGGAGCCCGGCACTGCCTACAAAGTGCTGACTAAGCCAAACAACAAGGGAGATACCGACAACAGCGCCCAATGATGAGACCACCATCTCATAGCGGGACTGACGGGCAATCGTTCCACCCAGAAGAAATTGTTTTAATGTTTTCATGAAAAGCATGAGGTGAACTACTCTACGAATATCAGCTCACACAAGCCAGATGCGTAATATTCACAGCAAAAATGCGCTCCCCGAACTACGTTAGTCAAAACCATCTACAGTTAAGACCATCTACAGAATAGTTCGCACATTGCCTGCCAAGCTTATCTCTTATCACTACTGAGACAGGGCCTCCACAAGCTGGCTAACATTCAGCTGCTGTTGTTCACTGCTTAGCATATTTTTTAATGTAACACGCCCATCGGCCATCTCCTCTTCACCAATGATCACAACAAAGCGAACACCTTCACGATCAGCAACTTTAAACTGGCGTTTGGCACTACCGCCACCGCAATGCACCACACTAAAACCTGCTGAACGCAGTGCAGCGGCCTGTTGCATTGAACAGCTAAGTGCTGCATCTCCCAAAGCCACCACAGCCACATCGACCGCTGCCGCATCTATTTCACCCAGCAGCATTGCAAGGCGCTCAATGCCGGCGGCAAAACCAATCGCCGATGTGGCAGGCCCCCCCAGCTCAGAGACAAGGCCATCATAACGTCCACCGGCCAATACCGTGCCCTGAGCGCCCAGTTTATCAGTGACTATTTCAAAAGCGGTGCGGTTATAATAGTCCAGTCCACGCACAATCCGGGCATTGATCTTATAAGGCACCTGCAATGCATCCAATCCTGCTTTCAGGCCGCTGAAATGTGTTTCGCAAGCTCCACACAGATGATCCACCATTTCCGGCGCATCATTCAACTCAGCCTGACACGATGCTTCTTTACAATCGAGCACACGCATCGGATTTGTATTCATGCGATCATTACATGTTTTACACAAGCGATCCGTGCGTTCATTTAAAAAGTCCAGCAACGCATCACGATAACCAGGGCGACACTCAACGCAGCCGAGAGAGTTAACCTCCAGCCTTAAACCACCGATATTTAATTCTGATAAAAACGTATGTGCCATCGCCAGTATTTCGGCATCTTCCAATGGGCCATTGGCACCAAACATCTCCACACCAATCTGCTGAAACTGTCTCAAACGTCCTTTTTGTGGACGCTCACGGCGAAACATCGGGCCCATATAAAACCAACGCTGGCTGCCCGAACGCGTCAGACCACCTTGCAAATAGGCACGCACAGAACCTGCCGTACCCTCAGGACGCAGACAGATATGATCATTACCCTGATCGGTAAAAGCATACATCTCTTTGGAAACAATATCGGTTGCTTCACCAATGGAACGCACAAACAGATCTGTCGGCTCCAATATAGGTAAACGCACTTCAGAAAACGCATAAGTAGCAAATACTTTACGGGCAGCTTCTTCCACCCGCTGCCACAGCCGCACTTCAGCAGGTAATCCATCATGAATACCACGAATACTTTGTAATTTTTTAGCTGCCACTAGCTTTTCTCCTCATCTTCACTTAACGCTGCTGCACGAACCGATGCGGCGCGCCGTTCAACATCTTCAACCAATTGATCGATCATATTAGCCGTTTTTACCTTTTCAGACTTTTCACCATCACGGTACATCATGTGAACTGGATAACCACCGGTAATGCCCACATCCACCTCTTTGGCTTCACCCGGGCCATTCACCACGCAGCCAATCACCGCCACATCAATATTTTCCTGAATATGCGCCAGCCGCTCTTCAAGCTCTGCAACAATCTTAATAACATTGAATTTCTGACGCGCACAGCTCGGACAGGCAATCAGATTCACGCCGCGATGACGCAGACCCAATGATTTCAATATCTCAAAACCTACCTTCACCTCTTCTTCCGGCTCTGCCGCCAACGACACACGAATCGTATCACCAATACCATCGGCCAATAACAGGCCCAGACCAATGGAAGATTTCACCGTACCACCAAAACGGCTGCCTGATTCTGTAATACCCAGATGCAGCGGGTAATCCACCTCTTTCGCCAACTTGCGATAAGCCGCAACCGTCATCGGAATATTGCTGGCTTTGAGTGATACCTTGATATCATTGAAGTTCATATCCTCTAATATATGAATATGGTTCAAGGCTGATTCCACCATCGCATCAGCACAGGGTTCACCATATTTTTCATTCAACTCTTTTTCCAACGAGCCTGCATTCACACCAATGCGAATCGACACACCACGCTCTGCACTGGCTTTCACCACCCGCTCAACACGATCACGCCCACCGATATTCCCTGGGTTTAAGCGCAGACCATGCACCCCCGCATCCAGCGATGCCAAAGCCATTTTGTAGCTAAAATGAATATCGGCAATGATCGGCACCTGTGTCTGATTTAAAATTTCAGGCATCGCTGCCGCAGACTCAGGATCGGGCACAGAAATACGTACAATATCCGCTCCTGCACCTTCTAATTGCAGCACTTGCGCTACGGTGGCATCAATATCGGTGGTCAATGTATTGGTCATCGACTGTACTGCGACAGGTGCATTGCCTCCAACGGTGACACTTCCCACTTGAATTTCCCTGCTTTGACGACGCTGTAACACAATCTGATCGCGCATCTTATTCCTCCTCAGGCCTTGGCCCGGCTAGTATCTGACTCTGCATCGAAGTCGCTTGCTGACCTGTTTTCTGATCACGCAACAAACTCAAACGCTCTTTCAACTGCTTGGCTCGAAGCAAAGAGTCTTGGTATTCAGACTTCTCTGGCCTCAATGCGACCGCATCGCTCCAATATGTAATCGCCAGATCCAGCTTCTCTTTTGCAAACGCTTTACTGCCTTGCGCAAAGAGCAGGGTAGATTTTTTCTTCACTTGCGTCTGAATCTGAGCCAATAGCTTTTCGGCATGTTTGCCACCATTGCGCCTGTGTATCCGGGCAAACTGCCGAGCTTTTATCAAATCACCCGATTTCATCACTGCTAAAATCTGCTTCTCAGTCACTTGCTGAGGCAGTTTCATGCGTTGCCCTGCCGCTGACTTTTTGACGCCGAGCCGTTTCAACGATGGAATCAACAAGCCTTTTGGCATTACCTCTTTTATCTCCACCAGCAATTTTTTGCCATGCGCGGTCCCCGGCTGCAAACGCATATGCGTTTCAACCTCTATATAGGCAACTTCTGGTAAACCTTTACGCAAAAACCGGCGCGCTTCCCGAAAGGCACGATCTGCACGGTCGTCCAACAGCTCATTATAATGCTCCCGCATCCGTGCAAACACTTCATCACTGGGGCTCACCCCCCTGGGGTTCTCGTATGCCCCAACATCGGCCAATAACAGCGTATCTTCTTTTCGGCGTTGCTTGAGCATTTTATCAAAACGAAGCTGACGCATGTTCAAATGCATCTCTTCACGCTTTTTGACCATCTTTTTGGGTTTAATCGTCACCGTTCTGGCCTGATCGTAAGCCCACATCGCAGCCGACCAACGCCCTTGCCTTTCACGTTCTTTTGCTACCCTGAGATAATGCAGGAACAGCCGTCGTCGGGCCGGCTCGATCTTCTGTTCTAACAGACGATGTGACGCAACATAGTCCCGATGTGACTTCTCCATCGCCAATACCCGGGCACGGGCACGCATAATACGGCCATGATCATAATCATGTTGAATAAGTGTCAGTGTATTCATCAGACCAATCGCTTCAGAGCCCTGTTCAAGCAGATCAAACATCGACTCATCCTGAGCATGGGAGCCATGCAATCCACGCGAGCCGGACTGACACGCTGCCAACAACACGGCGATACAAACCATACAAATGATACGCAACATCTCTTTATGCATCTCCCTGAATCTGATTCGCCGTTTGAGAAGCTTGTTGCGCCGCATGCATCACATCTTCAATGCATTGACGCGCCTCCTGACTCGCCAAACGCACTCTGCCGACTTCCATGGGCTGACTAAGGCCTTTGATCTCACACATACCAGTAGAATAAAAATTAAAACCATCCCCCAGCAGATCAAAGCTATGCCTGGACATGATCAACGCATCCCCATCACCCAATCCACCCATACGTGACGCCACATTTACCGCATCTCCAATCACCGTATATTCCAAACGCTGTGCTGCACCAATATTCCCTACAATTGCCTGACCTGAATTCAAACCGATTCTGAATCGAATAGCTTCACCATCACCACCCTTTAAAGCCAGATGTTTGCAGGCCTGAACCATAGCCAAACCGGCCGATGCTGCATTCCGGGCATGATGTTTATCACTCACAGGATGATTAAATACCGCCATCACCGCATCACCAATGTATTTATCCACATGTCCCCCATAATGGGTAACAATACGATGAAACAGCTCAAAATATTGATTCAGCACCGAGACAACCTTGGCGGTATCCGTTGATTCAGAAAAGCGTGCAAAACAGACCATATCGGCAAACAACACCGATACTTCCTGACGTCGACTTTGCATCTCCGCATCAGCACTTTCGAATACATCAGATACCAGTTTGGGATTAAGATATCGGCCAAACACATCGCGCAACGCTTCTTTGTGCGCCAAGCCACGCACCATTTCATTAAATTGTTTCAGGGCATCAGATAGTTCATCATTGCCTTGCTCTGGTAATTGCACCGTATAATCACCCTCGGAAACCCTGGCAGCAGCATCGGCTAACATTTCAATGGGTTGGGCCATACGCCCTGCAATCCAGTAGACCAGCAGGGATGAAAACAGTACCACAAGTGCCGCTGCAATAAAGATCGTCTGTGCCAGCCTACCGGCCATTTCTGCCCATGCCTGTTCAGAAAACCGCACTGCCACAATACCCATCGAGGTTTTGTCATACATCACTGATTTAGCATACCACAACGATTTGACCGGCAATTGTATAACTTTTTTGCTAGTACGAAGCTTTTTCAATACCGCTTTAGATGTATTATCAGAGGCCTGAATGGAACCGAACGCTCTATCCCTGCCATCGGGATAACGCATCAACATGCCTAAAACCGCAGGCACTTTATCCAGGAAGCGCTGTACAATGATGTCGGTTTCACTACTACTCCCCGACAACATCGGCAGCTTTAATTCATCCGTCAACAGATCCACTTGCAACTCGGCCTGCGTTGCCTGACTCTCGATCCAAGCATCGTGCTCAATATCCAATACAATCATATACAACACGAGCACAGCCAGAGCCACCGCAAAACCAACAAGTGCAGTCCAGCGCCAACGGATAGGTATCCGCAGATTCACCCAGGCGGACACAGGCTGAGGCTGAGCATCTTGAGGCGCTTGTTCAGTCGAGGTAGCAGCTGAGGCTACTTTTAAAGATATGGAGTCATCATCTGGCACCGCTCAACCCTAACCAAAGCGCCTGTTTGAACAATGTCAGGCACACATCAAGATACAAACCCCAATGATATATAGGTTTTTAGCTGTTAATGGGCGTACAGACCCGGTTACGGCCAGCTAATTTAGCGGCATACATACATTCATCAGCTACCACCAATAGCTGTTCTGAAAGCGCCTCAACACCTGCCTTTTGATCAGCATGATCAAGCGAGGCGATGCCAGCAGAAAAACTAATATTTATCGTAGCACCACTTTCAAGTAACAGCGACAATTCAGCCATGTTTTTCAGCCACTGCTCTGCAGCTCTGCGAGCCCCGTCCGAATCAGTATGCGGCAACAACACAACAAACTCCTCACCACCCCAGCGACCAACGACATCACCCTCTCGTACGCTCTCTTTTAACATCGCAGCCATCTTTGATAACACCAGATCACCAGCAGCATGACCATGCACATCATTCACTTGCTTAAAGTGATCGAGATCAAACATCACCAGCGTATAAGGGTGATGATAACGCAATGATTGCGATACGCCCTGATGCAACTGCTCCATGACATGGCGACGGTTAAACAGACCAGTCAACGCATCATGAGTAGCCTGAAACTGAAGCTCCTCTTTGGCTTTTTTTAAATTTGTAACCATGCGCCAGATCAGATTGGCTTCGAGACCACCAATCACACCACCAGCACCCAATGCTTCTGATGAGACTGATTCAATCATCTCATTGCCTGTCATATTAAAAGCCACACAAGGTGAGGATTCGCGCAAAGCCTGCCCGACATCGGCATATACATTGATACCATGCTCTCTGGCTAAACTCAGACCAGGCGCATTTGGATCTGTGTCCGCAATAGCAATCACATCAACCAGATGTTCATCCAGAAGCATTTCCAGAATTGCGCTGCCTCCCCGGCCTGCACCAAGGATTACGGCACGATGCGGATCTTCTTTTAATGTCACCATATCACCTCAACAACCCCATTTATGCATGCATCAAGCATCAGGATCAAGCAAATCATATGCCATAACAGATCTTATTGTTAGCATTCACAACTGGAGAACACTATGACCCTAAACAATCAGCAAAGAAAGAGCCTTAGGGCAAAAGCCCATCATCTCAAACCACTTATCAGAGTTGGTCAGAAAGGTATTACCGACAGCCTTATTGAAGAGACCATGCAGACCCTAGACAGACATGAGCTCATCAAAGCCCATATCGCTCAGGATGATCGACAGGTGCGTAGTGATTGCGCAAAAGAGCTCGCCTCTCGCTGTGAAGCCATCATTGTTCACCAGATCGGCAAGATCTGCATTCTCTATAAGAAAAACGACACTGCTACATGAGTGGTGGCAGTGAAGAAATAAGAGCGATACTGGAAACAGCATTTCAACCTGAATCTTTACATATTGAAGATGAATCATGGAAACATGCTGGACACGCCGGAGTCAAAGAACATGGTGGAGGCCATTTTGTGGTGCGCATTGCATCAACAAGCTTTCATGGCCTGGCCCGTACCCAAAGCCACCGTATGATTTTTCAAGCCTTAAACGCACTGTTCCCTAAAACGATCCATGCATTAACGATTAAAGTCGAATAGCCACCTGCGCATGCAGCTGCAATGCTCTTCATCACTCTGGCCTGCTTCTTGCGTGTGTTTCATTTTGTAAGCATACCACAAGAACATCACAACAGGGTTATCATATGAAGATTCAAAGCAATGCCCCGATCACTGGCAAAACAACACACTCCAGCAAACGAAGCACTGCGAGCAGTCTGTTCGATCAGTTGCTTGATTCTGAAGTCCGTCAGCATGATCAAGACAAAACAGACCAGCCCCGTGATCACGCGGTCCAAACAAATGATGCCATAGCCCCTATGCAGGAAGCTTGGCACACATTGGAAGAGAGTGTAACACTGCTTGATGAAGCCATGCAGTGCATTGAATCAGGTGACAGCCCACCACAACGGTTAATACAGGATATTGAACAACTGCGTGCCCTGTTAAGGAAACAGGTGACATCTGGAAGCTCAGCAATAGAGCTGAAACAGGCCGACACCCTGTTGGCGGTAGAGGCAGAGCGTATTCGAGCCATGCAATCTTAAGCGGCCTGCACATATGAATCAGAGGTATCTTATAGAACAACTGCTCGACGGAATGGATGAGCTTCGCCCCATCGCTCTTGCCGCCAGACCTGACGATCTGGAGCTGCGCAGCACAACACGTAAAATGATTGCAGCACTGGAAGATATCAAGCGTGCTCCCGCCATCCCCGCATCAACCTATACATGGTTATGTCAACTCACCGCGAAGTTATTGGGTGCCGAACATGGCGCGTTGCTTAAGCCGACAGCCGATGGGCTCATCCCCGATACCGCCAAACAAACCCTTCAACAACATGTTGAGCAGCGCCAAATGCTTTTGATGCAAGCGCTGCAAGAGATCCCATCCACCCACGTATTGCTTGATCAAAGCTGTGAAATGGTTGGCACCAAGGCCGGTGCTGATGCCTCCTTGCAAGCCAAAGCAAGACACTTAGTTAAACTGCTGCGTGATCATTTGCAGCACGATACAGATTTAAAAAATGAGATTCAGCAACTCATTGAAGCCTTCAACCCATCCCTTGCAGCCCTATCCAGCGTACTCAAACAGGCCGGAGAGGAGTCACCTGAATTAAAACAGGCCCAGCACATACTGGCTCAGAAGTTGCCGGATAATATAGAAGATGCCAGAACCCTGTTACAGAGCGCCCATCAGAGCATTTTGCAAGCAGGCACCAAACTGGTGCATGTCAGTTCAAAATTAAATGAAACCATCCAGGAACAGGTCGAGAAACTTTCCATACTTTCCAGTAAGTTAGAACAAGCCGAATCAGAAGCACGCAATGACCCTTTAACCGGACTAGCAAACAGACGGGCACTGGCTGAATATTTAAACAGCCTTGGGCAAGCCAGCTTCTGTTTTGTTGTCATTGACATTGATCATTTTAAGAACGTTAACGACACCTACGGTCATGATGTGGGTGATGAGATTCTGCAACAGCTTGCCATCATTCTACAAACCAATACGCGCAACAGTGATCTTGCGGCCCGCATTGGCGGAGAAGAGTTCTGCATCGTATTTGCAGCAGCGCCTGTCGGCATCGGCTATAAACTGGCAGAAAAACTACGCACATCTATAGAAACACATACATTTACAACGCAGCAAGGCCCCCTCAACATCACGGCAAGTATCGGCCTTGCTGAACATATTGCCGGTCACCCACCCAGCAGCACATTCAAAGCAGCAGATAAGGCCTTGTATCAATCCAAACGCAATGGCCGCAACCAGGTCAGCATCGCGCCCACTACATAGATCAAAAGGGAACTGTGACGAGATAGACAAGCTAGACAGTTATTCACTAACAGCATCCAATTTGTTTTTATTTTCCGCCCTAATGGTTTCACGGTGACGGCGATACACATATTTAGAGATTGTCTCTTCCTCATCATCACAGCGGTAATAGAATTTAATACCAACCTGCTGTTTTTTCCCTACAGGCTGAGGCGCACGCACCACGCTACCCACCAACTCAAGAATGGATGGTGGAAATGCAGGCAACATCACATTAATAGCTACAGCATCACCAAGCTTGTAATGTTTATCGGTCACAAAACTGATCCCGCTCACACTCAAGTTCACCGGCCGCTCCAACAGATTTCCATGGCTGGCATCATTAAGCATATTCACACCAATCAGATAATTCAGTTTGGCATCCAGCGCCTCAATCGCCTGCGACATTTCAGGGTTAGGTGGGCTGTGCTCACCTGAAAAAATATCCCTGCCCACCATTTGACGCAGCATGCCATTCTGGCGAGAACGCACACCCACCCTGGTTTTATTAACCTCAAACTCTTCGGCTGTTAAGCGATCTTCACTGATAGGAATCACATCATTGATTCTAAAATCCTGCCGACCATGATCATTGTTTTCTTCAGCCATAATTACGCACCTCTGTTTTCACTGAAATTAGAGCGGACAACGGCATGACCCCATCACTCACATGCGCATCTTCCGCCTGAGTCTTCACTACACCGCGCTCAATTGCCGCAATTGCCACTTTTACCACCTGTGGATCAAATTGCGTGCCCGCATTGTTCTTGAGCTGCTCCACACAAAACGACAATGGTCTGGCCATACGATAGACACGGTGTGTGGTCATCGCATCAATAGCATCCGCTACACAAACAATGCGTGCATCGAAAGGAATCTGATCGCCCGCCAACTTATCCGGATAACCAAAACCATCAAAACGCTCATGATGATGGCGCAGCATCTGGCGCTCTCGAACCATCGTGTCCATATTGGATAGAATATTATCACCAATAGCCGGATGTGCTTTCATGATAGCAAACTCCTGCTCTGTATAACGCCCGGGCTTCAACAACACCGCATCGGGAATTCCACATTTGCCGATATCATGCAACAAACCTCCGGTTCGTATCAAATCCACATGATCAGAATCAAGATCGAGATCTTCAGCAAAAATTGCCGCCAGCGCCCCCACGCGTGCGGAGTGATCTCGTGTATAACGATCACGTGCTTCCAGCGAACGCACCAGTGCAATTAATGTCTCCCGCATATTGGCAGCAAGGGCTGCATGTACGGCTCGATTATCCAGCAATGTGTCAAGTTTCTTGACCAACAGTCCAAGCATTTGGCGGGTTTCACTTTTCAATGGAACCTCAACAGAAGGGTTGAGTAGGCACAACACCCCCATTGCCACGCCCTGCAAACGCACCGGCACCGCTACAAAGCGATCAGATTCCAGGCCAGGCCAGCACACACTCAAACCATCTCCAAGCGCTGACTGATGCAGTTCCTCTCCACCATTCATCAGAGGCTGAAACACTGTTTCATCCAGATCGCATGATGCAGGCAGACCATCCATATCTTCCGATGCCACCATGACCAGCTTAAGTTGCTGGCGTTCAAACAAGGCCATATATCCACTCATGGCATGCACTGCATCCATACCTATCCTCAGGGCGCGCGCGCATACTCCAGATACATCATTTTGAGCTGGAATCTCATCAAACATACGATAGACCAGCCCCATGCGACGATCCATTTCAAACATTTCAGGCAATAGTTTGTTTGAGGAAGGATGGGACGTTTGGGTGGGCCTATGCTCAGCAGATTGAGCGGCAAGCCCTGCCCCGTCAAATATGCCAGCACCTTCATAACCCTGTAACATGTCACTCAAACAATCCAAAAACACTTTTGGCTCAAATGGCTTGGGTAATACGTGTTCAATACCAAGGCCGGTAGCCTGTTTCATTCGGGCTGATGTCAAAAAACCACTCATCAAAATCGTAGGTGGAAGTTCCATACCTCCTTCAACGAAGCTTTCAAAGAACTCCAGCGCATTACCATCACCCAGGCTCATATCAGTAATCAGACCATCCCAGTGCTGCTCACCCAGTACGTTGCCAGCCTCTTGCAGACTACCCACCTGCGACACCTCAACATCAAAACCCAAACCTCCGATGATTTCGGCGACGACTTCGCGAACAGCTGGCTGATCCTCTATAATCAGAATCTTTAACATCAACGACTACCTACTCTGTTTTGACCATAAGCGCGAACCACCATCTCACCTCCTGGTTGAGCAAGCTCCATTGGCTTAACAGTTTCTCCATTAAGGAGCTTATAACGCGCCAACAGACGCTGATAACGTGCAGCATTATCCAGACGAACCCGAATCTCAGGCAGTTGAAATGGTTTACTGACAAAGTCATAAGCGCCTTGCTCTACAGCATGCAAAGCATTTTCAATGCCAGAATAACCGGTCATCAATAAAATAAGTGTCTCGGACATATGTTCATGGATATGACGCAACAACGTCAATCCATCGGCACCCGGCATCACAATATCACTGAGCACCAGGTCAAAATGCTCTTCTTGCAATGCTTGCAGGGCGGTATCACCACGGTGATGAACAACCAGATCATATCCAGCTTCCGATAGATATTCCTCTAACAGTGAGGCCAGCGCCTCATCATCTTCAGCCAACAGTAGCCGGGGTTTCTCCACACTTAGCCTCCATAACTGTCATTCTTCTTGTAGAGGTTAAGCAAGTGTGATTCCAAAGCACGTTCACCAGGTCTATTTTGAGGCTGAATTTGAGATTCAGTTGCAGGTGTTTGCTGGGTGCGCGAAGAAGAGATACTAACCTGATCCAGCTTGGCTATCGGCGCAGGTGGGTTTTGCTTCGTAACGGGTGAAGCTTTCCCATTCTGCTGCAACAAGCGGTTGATCAAACCATCGACGGGTTGAATACTAATAG
>CAYZJL010000022.1:0-17536 GCA_964478615.1 uncultured Zetaproteobacteria bacterium | reverse complement strand
ATGGCTTTTGACCGAAAACCCTGTCAAGCTTTATTATGCTGAATAGTTACCAATTCTTTAACGTACAAGCTAATCATCTTACTTGATTATAGCAGACTTGAAAAGAAATTGGGTAGCAAAACGAGGTGTTCAAGAATTCCGGTGCCGCAATTCACCTTTTGTAATTCGTAGACGGATGCTGTTGTTTTATTACAAACGCTTTGAATTCAGTTGCAGGCAGCGGGCGGCTGAAATAATAGCCCTGAATGGCATCGCAGCCATGCCACTCCAGCCAGTTTAACTGTGCACTATCTTCCACGCCTTCAGCGATGACGTGCAGTTTCAGGCCATGGGCCAGATTGATCATCGCAGCCACGATGATCGCATCATCTTCATTCGAGCAGAGATCATCAATAAAAGATTTATCGATTTTCAGCTCATTGAGTGGAAAACGCTTGAGGTAACTCATCGAAGAGTAACCGGTACCGAAATCATCAATGGAGAGATGAATACCGACATCATGAATTGTTTGCAGGCGTGAAATGGTGAAATCATCTTCATGCATAATGATACGTTCGGTAAGTTCCAGTTGTAGTAGTTCAGAAGGCAAGCCGCTATCGCTCAGGGCTGCATGCAGTACCTGCATAAACTCTTTTTTGCGAAACTGGTGACTGGAGAGATTGACCGACAGTAACATCTGCGGCAGCCCTTGATCCAGCCATGCTTTTGCCTGCGCACAGGCCGTGCGCAGCACCCATGTGCCAATAGGTACAATCAGGCCTGTCTCTTCAGCCAGTGGAATAAATTCTGCAGGTGAGATCATGCCATCTTCGGGGTGATGCCAGCGAATCAGTGTTTCCATCCCCATCACCTTGCCGCTACCGGTTTCAACTTGTGGCTGGTAATAGAGTTCAAACTCTTCATGTTTGATGGCGAGGCGCAACTTGGCTTCCAGCTCAATACGTCTTAGCGAGTCAACATGCATCTGTTCGCTATAAAACTGAAAATTGTTGCGACCACTCTCTTTGGCATGATACATGGCTCTGTCAGCCTTACGGGTCAGCGTTTCCACGTCATCACCATCGTCGGGATAGACACTGAGTCCGATACTGCCAGAAATATGCACCTGATCATTGCCAAGGGTGACCGGAGCAGCGAGCTCTTTGAGTATACGTCCGGCCACTAGGGCCACATCCTCAGCATGAGACAGATCAATCAGCACACCGGTAAATTCGTCACCGCCCTGTCGCGCCACAAGGTCATTATCACGTTTGCAGCATAACAGGCGTTTGGATACCTCTTTGAGCAGTTCATCACCGGCCGCATGCCCCAGCGAGTCGTTGATATCTTTGAAGTGATCCAGATCCATGAAAAATACAGCCAGCGTGGATTTGCGCCGTTTAGCATTGACCAGTTCATGTTCGAGCACCTGTGTAAACAGCACTCTGTTGGGTAGTTCGGTCACGCTGTCGTAGTGGGCCAGGTGGTAAAGGCGCTGCCGGGTAGAGGTGTGGGCACTGATATCAGAAAAGCTACCGATATAGTTCGTGACTTCATCCAACTCATTTTTTAGCGCTACAATTTTCAACCATTCCGGGTAAATCTCACCACTTTTGCGGCGATTAAAAATTTCACCTTCCCATTCACCATGTTTTTTGAGGCTATCCCACATGACCTGATAAAAATCTTCCGGCTGTCGCCCTGAAGAGAGTAATTTTGGCGTTTGGCCAACCACTTCATCACTACTGTAGCCGGTAATCTCTTCAAAGGTTGGGTTAACCGTTTCGATCACCGTATGTCTGTCTGTGATCATCATACCTTCACCAGCACATTCAAACACCTTTGAGGTGAGGCGCAGTTGATGCTCTGTTTTCTTGCGCCTTATGACCTCTGCCCTGAGTTGTTCCTTGGCACAGTATATTTCAACAAATGCAGCGACTTTTCCCTGCAATATCTCAGCATCATAAGGTTTGGTGATGTAATCGATGGCACCGGTTCGGTAACCATGTTTGACGTATTTATCCTCTTTGCTGATAGCCGTCAAAAAAATAACAGGGATGTTGGCGCACTGTTTACGCGATTTGATCATATCCACGGTTTCAAATCCGTTTAAACCCGGCATCTGAACATCCATCAAAATCAGAGCGAAGTCCTGTTGTTGAAACAGTATTTCCAATGCTGCTTCACCTGAATCGGCTTCAATAAGCTGGTAATCGGGACAGTCCAATACCGAATGTAGCGCCAGCAGGTTGGCTGGCACATCATCGACAATCAGAATGTTTATTTTACTGTACTTAGACATGATTGATCCCTGAAGCAATTTTCATGCCTTTATAGTTCTAAGCGAGAGTCTTGATCCACGAATTGCAGAAGGTGAATTGCGAAGCAAGAGAGGCTCCCCTGGGGGACGAATGTACACGAATAAATAATACAGCCACACCCAGAACCCCTACAGTCAAAGGCGTATCCACGAATTACACGAATGGGCACGAATGAGAGTAATTAGTGTAAATTTGTGTAATTCGTGGACAAGGTTTTGACCAGACATGCTTTCAAGTCATCAGAGGAGAAGCGTAGCGCAGCGGGGACTTTTATCAGGGCGGCATCGGGCATGGATGGATATTCAGCACTGCCCGGATCCTGTACGGCGCAAATACCACCGGCCTGATGAATTTCCAACAGACCATCAGCACCATCGCAGCCCATGCCGGTTAGTATGATACCCATCAGGCGAGAGCGGAAAATGTCGGCGGCTGATTCAAACAGCATATCTATTGATGGCCTGCAGTAGTGCACCGGTTCATCCAGCGACAGGGCAATGGTATTGGGCGATTCAACCAGCATATGGTAGTCGGGCGGAGCCACATAGAGGTGGCCTGCTTTTACGCGCATCTTGTCTTCTGCATCGTGGATCGGGATATTGCATGCGGTGCTGAGCAGATGGCACAGATAATGTTTCCCCGTTACTTTCTGATGCAGTACGAGGAACAGCGGGAAAGGCAAGTTATCGGGCAATTGGGGCAGCAGATGCATCAGTGTATTGGTGCCACCTGCTGATGCACCAATGACCAGCGCATCAATATTGGGAAAGTGTTCGGGCGTTGGCATCAGCTTTTAATTCACTTTTCTGTAGATGCGGTTGATGGTATCAAATGATTCAAAACTGTTTTTCTGATGCACTGATTCTTTGTTACCAACAGCCAGTAACCCCAATGGACTCAGGCTCTGGTGAAATAGATCAAGCGCGTGTGATTTAAGTTCAGCATTGAAATAGATCATCACATTGCGGCAGAGAATCAGTTCAAATGGATGAAATGGCCCGTCAGTAGCCAGATTATGGTTATAAAATGTGATATTCCGTTTCAATTCTGGATCAAACATCACACTGCCGTAGCGGGCGATAAAATAATCCGAGAAATCTGCAACACCCCCCGAGGCATGGTAATTACTGATGGACTCTTTCATGCGCGAGAGTGGATAAATACCATCACGGGCAGTTTTCAGGGCCTGTTCATTGATATCACTGGCATAAATCCGGCTGCGATCAAGTAGCCCCTCCTCATGCAACAGAATCGCCAGGGAATAGACCTCCTGCCCGGTTGAGCAGCCAGAATGCCAGATATGAATCAGTGGAAAGGTGTGCAGTAGCGGCACCACTTTTTCACGCAGGGCGCGATAAAAATCGGGATCACGAAACATATCAGTGACATGCACAGAGATATCCATCAGCAGTTTTTCCATCAGCACTGTATCATGCAGTACCCGATCCTGCAGTTGGGAGACCCGCTCAATCTTCTGCAAATTCATATGCCGCTTGATGCGCCGCTTGATTGAAGCGTGGGCATAGTTGCGGAAATCATAACCGTAGTGCTGGTAAATCCCTTCCAGCAGCAGCTTCAGTTCAAGGTCTTCAATCATGCAGCCAGACGCGCATCAGTGAGATGAGTTTATCGGTGTCTACCGGCTTGGTAATATAATCGGATGCTCCGGCTGCAATGCACTGTTCGCGATCACCTTTCATGGCTTTGGCGGTCAGGGCGATGATGGGCAGGTTTTTGTGTGTTTCGAGCTTGCGTATTTCGCGGCAGGCTGCGTGGCCATCCATTTCGGGCATCATGACATCCATTAAAATCAGCTTGATATCATCGCCATATTGCTCCAGTGCAGCCAGCGCCTCAAGGCCATTGCGCGCAGTGTGGACGGTTAAGTCATACCCTTCGAGATAGCTGGAAAGTGAATAGATATTACGAATATCATCATCCACCAGTAGCACAGTTTTGCCACTGATATCGACATCCTGTTCGCGTACCTTGCCGATACTCTGCTGTTTTTCATCCGACATGTTTTGTTCCAGCTGATGCAGGAACAGGCTGGTTTCAGCCAGCAGACGATCAGGTGAATAGGAGCCTTTAACGATAATGCTCTTGGACATACTTTGCAGCTTTTCCACCTCGGCTTCGGAGAGCTCCTTACCGGTATGCACAATAATGGGCAGCAGGTGCCCCTGATTGATCGCGCCATCTTCCATAGCGACTGTCTCCAGCACCTCTTCCCCAGCCATATCCGGCAGTGTCAGATCGAGAATCATGCAATCGACATGTTCATCTCTTAATAACTCCAGTGCCGCACTGCCTGTGCTGGCTGTCAATACTTCAACATCGTTGGCAGCCAACAATTGACACATGGCGTTTAACTGCGTTTGATTGTCTTCAACAATCAGTAAGCGGTGCAGATCTTGTTGCAAAAACAGACTGATCTCATCCAGCACATGATCCAGTTCCTCTTTTTTGGCCGGTTTATGCACAAAGGAGATCGCTCCGGCTTGCAAAACCCGCTTTTCCGTCTGCTGATCCATGCAAGAGATCACATGCACCGGAATATGGCGCAGTTTGGGATGCTGCTTAAGTCGATCCAGCACACTCATGCCATCGAGTACAGGCAGTTGCAGATCAAGCAGAATCACGGCGGGAATATACTGCTGCGCCAGCATCAGACCGTGGTCACCGCGCAGGGCATTGATGGCTTTGAAACCATGCTCCTGCACCAGTGATTGCACAATAGCAGCGAACTTTTCATCATCTTCGATGATAAGAATGGAGCGGTTATTCTCGGTATGCTTTGTCACATCAATATCATCACGGTCATCAGCCATTGGATTCGGAATATCCTGCACCTTTGTTTGTGGCGCAGGGTCAATGGTTGTTGATATTGCAGCCTGTGGCACAGGAGAGACTGTGATGTCTGCATCAGTATTGCTGCTATCGCATGTGACAGGCAGGATAAATGCAAAGCTGCTGCCCTTACCCTGTTCACTCTGCACGCTGATATGACCGCCGAGCAATTTAGCCAGTTCGCGGCAGATCGAAAGCCCCAGCCCTGTACCCCCGTGTTTCCGGCTGGTGGAGCCGTCTTCCTGCTGAAATGCCTCAAAAATATCATGCAGTTTATCTGCTGCGATACCAGTTCCGGAATCAGACACTGTGAAACTGATCTGCTGCTCATCCACGTTGACAACAGATAACACCACTTCACCCTCGGCGGTAAACTTGAATGCATTGGATAGCAGGTTTTTAAGCACCTGCTTGATGCGCATGGCATCACTGAACAGGGAAACAGGCAGATCAGCAGCATGTTGAATCCTGAATGCAACATCGTGTTTTTCAGCCACATGGGTAAAATCGCGCTGCATGGCATCTGTAATATCGTGAAGTGGGAAACGGTGTGCATCGAGCATCATTTTGCCCGCTTCAACCTTGGCCAGGTCCAGAATATCGTTGATCAGGTTGAGTAGATCCACACCGGAGCCGTGAATGGTGCTGGCAAACTCCACCTGCTGGCCGGTCAGGTTGCCATGTTTGTTTTTAGCCAGCATGTCGGAAAGAATCAGCAGGCTGTTGAGTGGTGTACGCAGCTCATGTGACATATTGGAGAGGAAATCCGATTTATATTGACTGGCCTGTTGCAACTGGTCAGCTTTTTTGGCCAGTGATTCAGCCGATGCTTGCAAATCGGACTTTTGAGCTTCGACTATGCTGTTCCTTTCAATCAGCTCTTCATTGTTCAAACGCAGCTCTTCCTGCTGGGTCTGAAGCTTTTCCTCCGAAGTACTGAGCTCTTCAGCCCGCAGCTCAAGTGTAACATTGGCTTCGCGCAACTCCTCTTCCTGGGCCTGCAACTCTTCGGTTAGCGTCTGCGACTCTTCCAGTAGTTTTTCAGTGCGCCTTGACTGCTGCACAGATAACACCGCCATGCCCAGAACAGGCGAAAGCTGCTGCAACAGGTTCTGCTGAATATCGCTTAGCCCCACCAGACTAGCCAACTCGATGACACCAGCCAGCGCACCGTCAGCCAGCAGTGGCACTTCAATCAGTTGTGTCGGTTCCGCACTGCCCAGCGATGATCCAATGCGCAGATAGTTTGCCGGTACATTATCAATCAGCATCACTGTTTTATCGCGAGCGCACTGACCGGTTAATCCCTCGCCCAGGCTGATCCGATCAGGTAACGCTTCCATGCTGGAGGCATAATGACCTTTCAGGGAGAGGTGGTTATTCTCCTCTTTCCAGATGAAAAAGGCGGCATGTGTCGCTCCCAGCATGGGGGGTAGCAGACGCATCACGGTAACGGCGATATCTTCTGTTCGGCCTTTGCCCTGAATCTCGCGACTGATATCGTTCAACGATGATTTCAGCCAGTCCTGTGCTTCGCTCTCTTTAGCAGCCTGGCGCAGTGAGCGGGTCATAAATTCAAGCGAACGTCCCAGCTGATCACGCTCACCTTTCGCTTTGACTTCGACACTGTAATCGCCTGTAGCAACCGTAGCGGCGACGTGCGCCAATGCGCGCAGTGTCTGGTTCATCTGCAGCAGGGCTTGACCCAGAGCATCGGAATCACTGCGCACATCCAGATACTGAGTGAAATCACCCTCACCAATATGTTTGAACTGATCAATCGCATGGCGCAGGCGATGATCCAGTTGGTAGCCTGCCTCAACCAAATCGCTGATTTCATCCTGACCTGAGTAAGTCACTTTCTCATGCCCGACCACACCGAGCGACAGCGCTTTTAATTGATCTGTGACTGCATGCATGGGGCGCATCAAACGGCGTGAAAACCATCTGCCAAATAGCAGAGCCAGTAGTGTCAGAATGGCGGCAATCATAATGATCATCTGTTTTGATTCGGCTTGCAAGGTGTACACGGCAGCAAGGGCTTCGGCTTTATCAATCTCACTGATCAGGGCCCATGATTGACCGGGAATATTGAGCGGCTGGAAGGCGGAGAGCGCTGGGGTGCCGCGATAATCATCATATTGTACAACGTCGCTATTGCCAGACAGAGCAGTGCGGGCTGCATACGTATTTACTTTGAGGTGTCCAATGACACTGTGATGGCTTCGAATATGATTCATGGTGGTTTCTGCAACGCCTACCTGCGCCAGACTCTGCAGAAATGCCTCTTCATCTTCATGGTGAAAACGGGATGCAGAACGCATCTTTAGATCAGCGCCGATGATATAACTTTCACCACTGTTACCCGCACCGACTTCTTGCCAGCGGTAATTGCCAGTCATGATAGTATTGATTTCTCTAATTGGAATCTGGATAGCCAGTATGCCGATTAAGCGCCCCTCATGTCTGATTTGGGAGGATAAAAAAATGGCCTGCGCTTCATACGAGGGCGCATAAGGTGCCATGTCGGTCAAAAACACCTTATCTTCCGAGTTCAGTTGCATTGCGCCCCGATAGGCTTCAGCCAAACCGCTATCCTGCCATGGGCCACGGCTCAGACGGGTGCCGAAATCGAGCTCCTTGAATACCGAATAGATCACGCGCCCTTGCTCAGGTTCGATAAGAAACAGATCGTAATAACCCATATGCTGCTGGATTTGACGAAAGTGAAAATGGTATTTCTGATGCGTACGTCCATAGTCTGAAGCTGAATGATGTAAGTTATCTCCAGCATGCAGGAGGTATTTTTTACCCAGCGGGTGCGGGTTGTTGGCAATGTAATCATATTGCATGGCGATGGCGCGTTCATCGAGCTGTTGCATCAGGTGCGCAGGCTCGAAATCGCGGGCCGCAGGGGCTTTTTTGTTGTACATCCGGCCGAAATCGTTGCTGTAATAAGCTTCCAGTTGCTGCTGTTGGGATGCGTTGATGGCTGGCAGTGTCTCAGTTGCATTAGTGAATTGCCGGACTGCTTCAATGACCATTAAATCATCGGACAGGCTGATCATCTGATTGGAAATGGACTGGAAATAACTTTCGATCTGCATGGCTTTGGCACTGCGGGTGGCTTCCAATTGCGAAAAGGCCGTTTGCAGGGCCATTTTCTTAGCTGATGACGATGCCAGCTGATAAATCGTGATGCCTGCCAGCAGCACAGAAAAAATAGTCAGCCCGGAAATTGCCGCATGCAGCTTCAAGCCCAGGTTCCAGCGTAGATTCATTGCAATCACCTCATGTGAGCCAGCTTACAACAGGGAGCGGGGTTTGTAGGTGTTGAAATGCATAACCGCATAGTGATCCTCTCCTAGTTTGGTGTAGTCAGCTAATTCCAAAACTTTAGCAAATATCGGGCCATTTGCGCTATGTTGCGATTCGGCTAGAGGGCGTTAGCTTCCCTTACACTTTTTTGTTGGAGATGCATATGTCTGAAGCTGTTCACCACCGTTTGATTATTCTGGGTTCTGGCCCTGCTGGCTATACTGCCGCTATTTATGCTGCCCGGGCTAACTTGACTCCGGTGGTGATTCAAGGGCAACAGGCTGGTGGTCAGCTGACTACCACGACCGATGTGGATAACTATCCGGGTTATAAAGATGGCGTGCAAGGGCCTGAAATGATGGAAGATTTCAAAGCACAGGCTGAACGCTTCGGTACTGAAATGATCTGGGATCATATCAATGCAGCCGATCTCTCCAAACGTCCGTTCACCCTGACAGGTGATGATGGCACGTATACGTGCGATGCATTGATCATCGCTACAGGTGCTTCAGCCAAATATTTAGGTCTGCCAAGTGAAGGTGAGTTTGCCGGTCGCGGTGTGTCTGCCTGTGCGACATGTGATGGTTTCTTCTATCGAGGTAAAGATGTGGCTGTTGTTGGTGGCGGTGATACCGCTGTTGAAGAGGCACTCTATCTGGCCAATTTGTGCAACAAAGTAACACTGGTACATCGCCGTGATGCGTTGCGCGCAGAGCCAATCATGCAGGATAAACTGCTGGCCACTGAAAATATCGACGTGGCATGGAACAGCACAACAGATTCAATTCTGGGTGATGAAACTGGTGTGACCGGTATCCGTCTGAATTCTACGCTTGATGGCTCCAGCCGTGATCTGGATGTGCATGGTGTGTTTATTGCCATTGGTCATAAACCCAATACCGATTTCCTTAAAGGTTTGTTGGATATGGATGAAACCGGTTACCTGAACACGGTCGGCAAGAGCACAGCAACGTCGGTTGAAGGTGTATTTGCTGCTGGTGATGTGGCTGATCCGGTCTATCGTCAGGCTGTAACTTCCGCCGGTGAAGGGTGCAAAGCAGCCCTTGATGCTGAGCGCTGGTTAGCTGCGCAGGAATAAGCACGCATGACCGCTCTTACACTGCCAGTGGCCGTGTTGCTGGATCGTGATGGAGTCATTAATTTCGATTCGCCTGATTATATTCTTAGCCCCGAGCAGTGGTTGCCGATTCCCGGTTCGCTGCAAGCAATAGCGCGCCTGCATGCAGCTGGCATTAAAGTAACGATTGTGAGTAATCAGTCAGGACTGGGGCGTGGTATGATGACGCAGGATAGTTTTAACGCTATTCATGCCAAAATGATGTTGGCCATTGAGCAGGCTGGTGGATTTATTTCGCATGTCTCCTATTGCCCGCATGGGCCGGATGCCGGTTGTGATTGCCGCAAACCAAAGCCGGGCATGGTGCTTGAAACGTTGAAAGCACTGGATCTTTCTGAAACGCCTGAACGGGCGCTGTTTATTGGTGATTCTATGCGTGATGTACAGGCCGCTCATGCTGCGCATGTGCCTGCTCTGCTGGTGCAGAGTGGTTATGGTGATGCAGACAAGATTTTGCAAAAATCGCAGCGATTGCAACCAACTATTGATACTTATGCTGACCTTTCTGCAGCAGTCGATGCGATTTTGGAGCGCTGATTCTGATGCTCGTGATTAGATCTGCCCTGTTCAATCTCTGTTTTATGCTATTAACACCGCTGTTTTCCCTACTGGTTATACTGTCGCGGCCCTTTGGTTTTTCTGTCTCATGGATGTGGGCTAAAGCATGGTCTAGGAGTGTAATCGGATTGCTCAACGTGTTGTGTGGTATTCGCATTGTCATCGAGGGTAAAGAACACATGCCTGATCACGCCTGTGTGCTGATGGCCAAACATCAATCGGCTGCTGAAACAGTGGCCATGCCGATATTGGTGCCGCCATATACATGGATACTTAAACGAGAGCTGTTTTATATTCCATTCTTTGGTTGGGCTCTGGCACTGTTGGGCACTATTGGTATCCGCCGTGGTAGCCCACGTGCAGCCATTAAACAGGTGATAAAAGATGGCACCGAGAAGCTTAAGCAGGGGCTGTGGGTGGTGATTTTTCCTGAGGGAACACGTGCCGCTGTGCATACCACGGGCAACTATCAGCCTGGTGGTGTGATTCTGGCTCAGAAAGCTCAGACTGGCATTCTACCCATGGCTCACAATGCCGGAGCTTTGTGGCCCAAGCGTGGTTTTATCAAACAGCCGGGTACGATTACGTTCCGTTTTTTACCCTATATCCCCGCCGAAGAGGTATCATCTGTTAAGCGCCAGGATCTGTTGATACGCTTGAAAACAGATATTGAGAACGCAACCAGAGCGTTGGGTGGCTGATCGTTCTTCTTTCATTTCTATGACATCTCCGTAGGAGCAGCTTTAGCCGCGAAGCACTTAAAGCGTTCGCGGCTAAAGCTGCTCTATGCTACACACTCATCTAATACATTATAAAATCGGTGCAATCACCAGCGATACAATAGCCATCACGTTAATCAGGATATTCATGGCAGGTCCTGAAGTGTCTTTAAACGGATCGCCAACGGTATCACCAACTATAACGGCTTTGTGCACATCTGAGCCTTTACCGCCCAAATTACCCTTCTCAACGTGCTTTTTAGCATTGTCCCAGGCGCCGCCGGCATTGGCCATCATCAACGCCATCAATACGCAGCAGACCAGTGCGCCAGCTAACATGCCCCCAAGGGCTTGCGCACCGAGTCCGAAACCAATCACAACGGGAGCTGAAACAGCCAGTACACCGGGCAGTACCATTTTTTTCAAGGCGGCGTTGGTGGCGATTTCAACACAGCGACCATGATCCGGCTCAGCGGTTCCTTCCATCAGGCCCGGAATCTCCCGAAATTGGCGACGGATCTCCTTGATCATTTCAAAGGCCGCATCTCCAACTGCCGTCATGGTTAATGAAGCTACAAGGAATGGGAAAATACCGCCGATAAACAGACCAATCAGAACCAGAGGTTCATTGAGATTGAGTGAGAAGTCGGGATTGCTAAGCGTAACGGTTTCGACAAAAGCAGCGATAATAGCCAGGGCTGCAAGAGCAGCAGCACCAATCGCAAAACCTTTACCAATAGCTGCAGTGGTATTGCCCAGCTCATCCAGTGAATCGGTGATCTTACGGGTCTCTTCGCCCATGCCTGCCATTTCAGCAATGCCACCAGCGTTATCGGCTACCGGTCCATAAGCATCGATCGCCATGGTAATGCCTACCGTTGCCAGCATGCCAACAGCCGCGATTCCCACGCCATAAATACCGACCAGAGAGGTGGAGACATAGATGATGCCGGCAATGGTCAGAACCGGAATGACCACGGACTCCATGCCGATGGCCAGCCCCTTGATCATCACCGTGGCAGGGCCGGTTTCGCCCGATTCGGCGATATCGCGAACTGGCTTTCCACCTGTATAATATTCAGTGACAACGCCAATGATGATACCGCCAATCGCACCTGAAATTACAGCACCCCAGACAGATGCGGAAATGCCGCTCATGGTAATAAGGAAATAAGCTGCAGCGATAAAAATGATTGAGGAGCCGGTGGTGCCAATGCGCAAGGCCAGTTGAGGTTCTTTGTTGGCAAAGAGTTTAACCAGCACAATACCGATGATTGAGCATATCAGCCCCAAAGAGGCCAGAGCCAGTGGCAGGAACATTAACGATTGTTGTGTACCCAATGGATCAAGCATATCAGTCGCCATGGTTGAGGCCATGGCGATGGTAGCGATAATGGCACCGCAGTAAGACTCGAAAATATCTGAACCCATACCGGCCACATCACCGACATTGTCGCCGACATTATCGGCAATCACACCGGGGTTACGTGGGTCATCTTCAGGGATATCCGCTTCGATTTTACCAACCAGATCAGCACCGACATCCGCACTTTTGGTGAATATGCCACCACCAACACGAGAGAAGAGTGCGACTAAGGATGCGCCCATGCCGAAACCGTGGATAGCATGGGCTGTTTCGGGATCTCCACCGAAGAATAGGTAGAGCGTACCGAGTCCAATCAGGCCGAGTGAGGCAACAGTCAATCCCATGATAGAGCCGCCGTAGAAGGCGATAGTCAGAGCAGATGCAGTACCTTCATTCTGGGCTGCGGTTGCAGTGCGTACATTGGCTTTGGTGGCTGCAAACATCCCCAAATAACCGGCTAAAGCAGAACAGATGGCCCCGACTAGAAAGGCGATGGTGGTATTCGCACCCAGTGTGAAGGCCAGAATGACAGCTACAATGACGACAAAGGCGGCCAAAATGGTGTATTCACGTTTCATGAATACCATGGCGCCAAGATGGATGGCCTGGCCGATTTCAATGACTTTTCCTTCACCAGCTGGATGTGCTTTAACAGCCTGATACAGGAACAGTGCGATGATTAAACCCAGCCCACCAAAAATGGTTGGGATTAAATTTTCTACCATAGTGCTATCTCCGAGTGTGTTTGAATTTTAGGCAATAAAAAAAGCGATTGATTTCTCAATCGCCTTTCTAAATCTAGTTATACGTGAACGACTAAGGTCACTCGCCGCAATCTGCTTTGTAAGCTGCTATAGAATCAACGACCTCTTTCTTGGCTGCTTCCGCATCGCCCCAACCGGTCACTTTGACCCACTTGTTCTTTTCCAGGTCTTTGTAGTGTTCAAAGAAGTGTCGAATTTGAGCAGTCAGGAATGAAGGCAGATCTTCAGGGCCATGAACACGACAATTCACAGGTTTTAATTTTTCCGCAGGAACGGCCAGTATTTTGGCATCCATACCCGCTTCATCTTCCATCTGTAGTACGCCTATAGGGCGACAATTAATAACACAGCCTGGAATCAGCGGGAACTGAGAGACCACCAATACATCTACCGGATCACCATCATCAGAGAGTGTGTTTGGTACAAAACCATAATTACATGGATAGTGCATGGCGGTATGCATAAAGCGATCAACGAAAACTGCACCGGACTCCTTATCCAGCTCATATTTGATCGGATCACCATGCTGTGGCACTTCGATGATTACGTTGATGTCTTCAGGCGGATTGCTGCCGGCAGGAATTTTTGTGATGTCCATGTTTAACTCTCCCCTATATCTATGCTCAGATTATACATTGAATCTGAAATGCATGACATCGCCATTCTTGACGATGTACTCCTTTCCTTCAAGTCTCATTTTACCAGCCTCTTTGGCTTTGGCTTCGCCACCGAGTGTGACGAAGTCTTCATAGGCGATGGTTTCTGCCCGGATAAAACCTTTTTCGAAATCATTGTGAATCACAGCAGCGGCTTTGGGAGCGGTATCACCACGATGAATAGTCCAGGCACGCACCTCTTTGACTCCGGCAGTAAAATAGGAGATCAGATCAAGCAGGGTATAGGCTTCGCGGATCACTGTGTTGAGGCCGGGTTCACTAAGCCCCAGATCAGATAGGAATTCGCGTTGTGATTCGTTATCCATTTCTGCCAGCTCTGATTCGATCTGAGCAGAAACGACGACCACACCCGCACCTTCTTCTTTGGCAAATGCACGTACTTTTTCAACATAGGCATTGCCCTCGGGAAGAGCATCATCATCAACATTGGTGACATAAAGTACCGGCTTGACTGTTAGCAGGCATAGTTCAGAGATGCCATGCAACGCATCTTCGGAGAGCTCCTGACGGCGTACGGTTGTGCCATTTTCCAGCCCCTTTAAAACCTGTTGCTGCAGCTCAAGGATCTTCTGGGCTTCTTTATTGCCTGATTTGCACTGTTTTTCTGTGCGCATCACAGCTTTTTGTACGGTTTCCATATCCTTGAGCATCAGCTCAGTATCAATGACCTCGATATCGGAGAGTGGATCAACCGAACCTGAAACGTGGGTAACATTTTCATCATCAAAGCAGCGCACGACATGTGCAATAGCAGCACATTCGCGAATGTTGGCCAGAAACTTGTTGCCCAGCCCTTCACCGCTGGCTGCACCTGCAACAAGGCCTGCAATATCAACAAATTCAATAATCGCATGTTGCATCGCTTGTGGTTTAACGATCTCTGCCAGTGCATCCATGCGTGTATCAGGTACTGGCACGATGCCAACATTGGGGTCAATGGTGCAGAATGGATAGTTGGCTGCTTCAGCACCTCCTCCGTTCAATGCGTTAAACAGAGTGGACTTGCCTACGTTGGGTAGTCCTACAATTCCGATACTCAGTGCCATGGTTTATAACCTCTTTTTTCACCACAGAGCCACAGAGGGAAATCTATAAGGGTGTCTCTGTGGTGAAAGATTTATGTCTGTAATGCCAGATGGATACGGTTGGCTGCGCTGTCTGTGTCACCGACCAGCAGGCTGTCAATTTCTTTAAGCAGCGCGTCAAAGACGCACGCTTCATCAGCGCGATCACCTTCATCGGCACGGCCAAGCACCCAGGCTGAAATATCACCATGCGTAGGGCGATTGATACCAATTTTTACACGCACATAATCAGGCGTTGGTAAATGGGCATGCATGGAGCGCAAACCATTGTGGCCACCGTGGCCGCCACCTTTTCTGATACGCAGTTTTCGTGTGGGCAGATCCAGATCATCGTAGATAACAATGATATCTTTCTCTTCCACTTGATAATATCGAGCCAGAGCACCAACGCATTCACCGCTGTTGTTCATGAATGTTTGTGGTTTGATCAGCATGAACTTGCCTGTCTTGTGATTCCAGGTAGCAGTCTCCGCATGAAAACGAGGAGCCGCGTCAAAACGCAGCCCCTCATGTTTTGCCAACATATCAAGGAAACGGAAGCCGATGTTGTGGCGCGTTTCTTTATACTTGTTACCCGGATTACCCAGGCCGACAAGCAGTTTCATGCTATGTAATTATTCTGCAGCAGCTTCTTCTACTGTTTCATCATCGGCTGCTGCTGCATCATCATCATCACTACCTGTTTTAGGCGCTGCGATGTTCAATACTGTGAAGTTTACGTCATGCTGAACTGTTGCACCTTCAGGCAGCGTGATATCTTCGATATGTATAGTGTCGCCAACTTCCATATCAGCACAATCGACCATAATGTGATCTGGAATAGCGTCAGCACGACAAGTCACTTCCAATGCGTGACGTACAAGATCAACCAGGCCACCTTTTACAACGCCAGGGCATTTTTCAGTGTTAAGAGTGACAACAGGGATATCCAGTGTGACGGTATCTTTGGCAGATACACGGAAAAAGTCGAGATGCGTGGCTGTGTCCGTGACTGGATCCCACTGCGCATCTTTCAATAAAACAGTGTTCTTGGTGCGTGAGCCTTTTACTTTCACTTCTAACAAAGATGTGTGGAACTGCTCATCATTCAGCTGTTTGGAAATAGTGAAATATTCCATTGTAATAGCGATATCAGGTTTACCACCACCATAAATAATACCAGGCATTTTGCCTGCACGGCGTAGGCGGCGAGTAGCCGAACGACCGGTTTCTTCGCGAAGCTCTGCTTCAACAACAAGGTTAGTCATGTGTATTCTCCAAAATGCACCGTCGGGTTATCCCGTCACGGTGTGCGTCTGCATCCACGATAAATAGCGATGCTCGACGCGGGCGCGGACTCTAGAGCGGCAAATGAAAAAGTCTATCTTGGTTCGTCGGACGTTATTGATATTCAGTTTTGATGATGGTGGTGTCGGTCGCCATATCCTTTTCTACTTTTTCATACCACTGTTGTAAATGTAGATGTTGCAGTGTGCTGATGATCTCATCTCGCACCGCTTCAACAGGTTTTTGCATGGCAGGGCGCTTGCCTAAGAGTTCAATAATATGCCAGCCAAATTTTGTTTTTACCGGCGTGCTCAGGCCATGTTTTTTCAGGGAAAATGCGACATCGTCAAATGCCTTTACCATCATGCCACGCGGGAACCAGTTGAGATTCCCGCCGCGTGATCTGTTGTTGCTATCCAGTGATTTGCCAGCAGCCAGCTTTTCAAACAAGCTGCGATTACGGCGTAGTTTTTTTAAGACTTGCCAAGCCTCTTTTTCTGTAGCGACAAGAATATGGCGGGCATGGGCTTGGGCAGGCACAGTAAATTCATCGTAATGGCTGTTATAATAGCTTTCAATTTCATCTGTTTGAATAAGCTTCATCTGCGCCAGTTGCCAGGATTTAGCAGCTTCAATTAAAATTTGACGTTGGGCGGCTTGCATGCGCTGTTTGATGGCAGGGTTCATATCCAGGCCCAGGCGCTTGGCTTTGTGACTGATGGCATGGCGGCGAATGAGTGAGCGTAAAATATGACTGCGCGCTTTGGGGTCATTACGGTATTGAATCATTGGATCTGGCAGGTTAGCCATTTCATTGTCGATATCAGACTCATAAATACTGATACCATTGACAAGCGCAACCACGGGGCTGCTGTTGATCGCTTTAAATTTTGGTGTCTCGCCTTGTTGCTGGCATGCAGTGAAGCTGAGCAGCAGAGCGAGTAACATCAGTTGCCTCATAACGGATCCCCTTGTTCAGTTTGGACGTGGTGCTCCGTCCGTAACAACGCTTTCGTTTCAGAGAGCCTCTCATAAGGCAGGGCAAGGCGCATTTCGCAGGCAATGGTTGTTCCATTGACAAGGAATGGAACACCGCCATGCCTTATGAGAGGCCCTCCCGCAGGGCATGCCTGGACGGGCTTTCGTCATTGTTGCACTCGCTGGAATTGGCTCGGCCAGTCCTGCACTCGCGCGCCTTGACGAAATTCCCGGCCAGACATGCTGAAACACAAGCTTTGTTGCGGACGGAGCACAAGAGTAGCGTGCCGCGCTTGTACGACAAGCAATCACCTTTTGATTGCATTGAGGGTTGGAGGGTATGCGATGAGTCCTGTCGTGATGACAATTACGGTGTTGTGCCTGTATCTCGTGTTTTTTCACTTTTATGCCAAAGGTATATTGAGTAAAAAAATATTTGAATTGAATGATGATAACATAACGCCAGCCCATAACATGCAGTACGGTGTCGATTATGTACCGTCCAATAAATAAATTC
>CAYZJL010000021.1:0-17593 GCA_964478615.1 uncultured Zetaproteobacteria bacterium | reverse complement strand
CTTCTTCTTCGGAATCCGTTGCGAACAAAGGCCCGGCGCAATCATCACGGCGATTTATGAATAATGCGGGTTTAGCTGATTATATAGGCGTTGAAAGATGCGCTTCTGTCACAGTCATTGCGTGGCAGAAGGCAAACCGTAGAGTGCTGGCATGTCTTATCTGGTACTAGCGCGGCGCTGGCGACCGCAGAAGTTTGCTGACCTTGTTGGTCAGGATGTGGTGGTACGCACTCTTAAAAATGCTTTGTGTAGTGGTAATTTAGCACATGCTTACCTGCTGTGTGGTATTCGCGGCGTGGGTAAAACAACCATTGCAAGACTGATGGCGATGGCAGTGAATTGTGAAGTCTCTGACTTCGGCGAACCCTGTGGTGGGTGTGCCGCATGTAAAAGTATTGCCGATGGTGCCAATCTGGATGTGCAGGAGATGGATGCCGCCAGCCATACTGGTGTGGATGATGTGCGTGAAATCCTTGATGGTGTGCGATATCCACCAACCACACTAAAAACTAAAGTCTATATTATTGATGAAGCGCATATGTTGTCCAAGAGTGCATTCAATGCGTTGCTAAAAACGCTGGAAGAGCCGCCTGCACATGTACTGTTTATTTTAGCAACAACTGAATCGGATAAATTGCCAGTGACCGTACGTTCGCGTTGCCAGCGTTTTGATCTGCGCCGTTTGGGGCAGGGTGAAATCAGTGATTATCTTAAACATGTATTTAGCAAGGAGTCCATTCATGCCGATGATGATGCGCTTGCTGCGATTGCGCAGGCTGCCGATGGTAGTGTGCGTGATGCTCTCTCTCTGGCTGAACGGGTGCTGGCCTATTCACGAGAACATCTGAAAGCAACCGATGTGATGTCGGCGCTGGGTTTGGTGGGATATGCGCTGAATCGTTCGCTGTCTGAGGCCCTGTTTGACGCGGATGCGAAAGCGGCAGTGCAGCGTTTTAGAGATGCGGTTGGCTGCGGTTACGGAGCACGTAGCCTGTTGGAAGCATTAAGCAGGTTGTGGCATCAGCTTGCCTGTTTGCAGGTTGATGGCGGTTTACTGGATGCTGAAATTGATGTTGAACATCGCAATTGGCTGGAGCAGCAGCACGACCGATTAAACATGCAGGCACTGGATTTGCGTTATCAGGTGTTATTGCAGGGCATTCGTGATCTGGCCTTGGTGGATGAGCGTATGGGGGCTGAGATGGTGTTGATGCGCTTGTGTGGCTTGAACGCTATTTCTAATGTGGCGGCTTCGAATGTGACGGTTTCGAATGTGACAGTTTCTAGTGCGATTGTTTCTAATGAAACTGCGCTGCCGGATCAAGCGCCATCCAGTGTCTCTTCGAACTCTCCAGCATCTACAGAGCCTGAGCCTGCAACTGTTGATGCAGCGGTAGACGCGCTTATTCCACCGGCATTTCGGGATATTGAAGAGCGCAAAAAACGGATGGAGGCAGTTCAATACGAGCCAAAAAACAGCGCCGTAGCTGTCCCTGCTATTGCAGAGGAGGTTAGAGAGCCCGAAGCAAGGGCATCGACGGACGATCTTCCTCTGCATGAACAGCTTGCAGGCAATGACAGAGCATTTGCAAGTTGGCAGCAGGCTGTTGATGCGTTTGGTGCGATCAAACCGGGTGTGTCAGCGATGTTGGATCATGTCGTGTGTGTCGAATATGGTAGCAAGGTGCGGCTGGGGTTGAACAGACATCAGGAAAAGGCTATCTCTGCACCTGATCGTATGGCGTTTGCTGAGTGGCTGGGGCGTGAAGTGTTGTGGGAATCGGTGCAGCAGCATCAGGGTGCATCGCTATCCCAAGAGCGCGCTAAACAGGTGAAGATGGAAGAGGCTCGGTTGCGCAAGGGGGCAGAAGATGATCCGCATGTGCAGGCACTGATGCGAGAAATGGATGCCAAACTGGTGAAGGTGTTGCCTGCCGGTGTATCGGATCAGATGGAATAGTCAAAGAACCTTTTTTCACCGCAGAGGACGCAGAGTAGAGTCAATAAACGATAATGATGGGGCTTTAATGTTTTACTCTGCGAAACTTTGCGTCCTCTGCGGTGAGAGCTTATTAGACTTTGTCAGGAGAAACAGATGAATATTGGAAAAATGATGCAGCAAGCCAAGAAAATGCAGGAAGATATGAAGTCTATGCAGACTGAAATGGCTAGTCTGGAAGTGTACGGTGAAGCTGGCGGTGGCATGGTCAAGGTGATGATGACGGGCGATCAGATGGTGCGTAAGGTGGATATCGATAGCGCATTGTGGGAAGAGCAGGACAAGGGCTTGATTGAGGACTTGATGGCTGCCGCTGTAAATCAGGCATCCCAGAAAGTGGCCGAAATGCAGAAAGATAAGCAGAAAGGCTTGATGTCCGGCCTGCCATTACCGCCGGGTTTCTCTCTTTGATGCCAGCGTTTTTGCTATGATACATCTGCCGGGTGTGCCAGCTCCATTGGGGCGGGTGATTGAGATGTTGTCGTCTCTGCCTGGTGTTGGCCCAAAAACGGCGATGCGCCTGGGTTTGAACCTGCTCTCTCGCCCTGCATTAGATGCCACTCAGTTGGCTGAGGCATTGGTCTGCCTGCATGAACAGGTGGGTTTTTGTGGTATTTGTGGCTGTTTTGCAGAGCAGGGGCGTTGCCAGTTCTGTGATGATGTGCGCCGTGATGCATCTACAGTCTGTCTGGTGGAGCAACCGGTTGATGTGTTGATGATGGAGCGTGGTCAGGGCTATCGCGGCAGCTATCATGTGTTGCACGGACGTTTGAGTCCGATTGATGGTGTGGGGCCTGAGCAGTTAAATCTGGCTGGGCTGGATGAACGTATTTCATCAGATGCGAACAATGATGTTGTTGAGTTGATTCTGGCTACCAGTGCTACGGTGGATGGTGAAGCGACAGCGCATTATCTGGCCAATCGTTACCAGGCATCTGATGTGAAAATATCCCGTATTGCGCGTGGTGTGCCTGAGGGTGGTGAATTGGAATATCTCGATGAACATACCTTGAGCCGTGCTGTGGATCAGCGTATTTTATGGGATAGTGCAGGATTGTAGTGGAACTGATTACACGTTGGCAGGCGCTGACAGATGAGCTTAACAAGGATGCTGTGAAGCTGCTGGCTGTGAGTAAATATGCGCCGGATGAGGCGGTGCAAATGTTAATCGATGCCGGTCAGCGATGTTTTGGCGAATCGCGTGCCCAGAATCTGCGTGATCGTGCTAATCGATGGCCGGATTGTGACTGGCATATGATTGGTCCGGTACAGAAAAACAAAGCGAAATATGTCGGGCGACATGCCAGCATGTGGCATAGCTGTGAAAGTCTGGATACTGCCCGGGTTGTTGGGCGCTTTGTGAGCGAAAGAGCTGATGGTGAAAAGCGTCTGCCTGTTTTGATTCAGGTGAATATTGCCGATGTGCCGAATCAGCATGGTATCAGGCCTGCAGCGCTGGTTGAATTTGCGATGGCTTTGTCGAGCATTGAGGGGTTAGATCTGGCTGGGTTGATGTGCATGGCACCGAAAGATGGTGATGCGGTTCAGGCGTTCAAGGATTTGCATCGTCTGCGCGCAGTGCTGCTGGATGAAGGCGTTGCAGCGCATAAGGCGCTTGAGTTATGTATGGGCATGAGTGGCGATTACCGACTTGCTATGGAAGAGGGTTCAACCATGGTGCGTTTGGGTTCGACACTGTTTGGCCCCCTTGATGTGCGCAATCTGGATATTCGAAAGCAGAGTGTGCAGAAAATAGAGTGATAGATAGTGATGAGCTTGTGAGGCGAAATAATCATGCAACAACTTAAAATAGCATTTATCGGTGGCGGTAATATGGCCGAAGCATTGATTGCGGGACTGCGTGGTGCCGGTCATGAGGGCAGCCATATTCGTGTCTCTGATCCAGTGCAGTCACGCCGTGATTATCTTGCCGGTCAATATAAAGTTTGCTGTATTGAGGGGAATCTCGATGCCGTGATCCATGCGGACGTGCTTATCCTGGCGGTCAAACCACAGCAGATGCAGGCTGCTTTGCAAGAGGTGCCTGAACATCTGAAAGCAGGTGCGACGGTGATCAGCATTGCTGCCGGTGTGAGTACTGCTTTTCTACAGCGCTGCTTGGGTGAGCATGCCAATATCGTACGGGTGATGCCCAATACACCAGCGCTGTTGGGGGCGGGCATGTCGGTGCTGTTCAGTGATGCAAAAGAGATACATAAACTGCGCACGGAATACCTGTTGAATGCCTGTGGTGAGTCTTTGCGTGTAGATCAGGAGCAGATGATGCATGCTGTAACTGCCATTTCGGGCAGTGGGCCGGCTTATCTGTTTTTGATGGCGGAAGTGATGCAGGCAACCGGCGAAAAACTCGGTTTGGATCGTGATGTGGCGGCAAAACTGGCTGCACAGACGGTATTCGGAGCAGGAAAGATGCTGGTGGAGAGTGGTCGCTCAGCCAAAGAGTTGCGCCATCAGGTGACCAGTCCGGGTGGCACAACCCAGGCTGCCATTGATGTGATGTACGAAGCAGGGCTGCCAGCAGCGATTCGTCAAGGTGTTGAAGCTGCTAGCAAACGCTCGCAGGAGTTGAGCTGATGTTTATTCTGGGCTATTTTTTGCAGGCGCTCTCAGGCGTGCTGCATATCATTTTTATGACGGCTACCATTGTGGTGATTGCGCGGGCTGTATTGTCCTGGGTCTCCCCCGACCCGTACAATCCGATTGTGCGCATTATCAATCAATTGTCTGAGCCGATGTTGTTTAGAGTGAGAAAATATGTGCCATACATTGCAGGTATTGATTTCTCGCCGTTGATTTTGTTGCTGCTGATTATGTTTCTGGATAATTTCCTTGTAGCTACCCTCAACCGTATCGTTTTGCCAATGATTCAGGCCGGTTAACTCTTCTTTGAGGCATTCTGAAAATAGCTTATTTGATATGGTGCTGAAACAGCCGCTGTTTTGGTTGCTTGTTCTTTGCGCTATCAATTTCTTCGCCTTTCTTGGCGGCCATACCCTATGGGATGTGGATGAACCCAATAATGCCGTCTGTGCCCGTGAAATGTTGCTGGCCGGGAATTGGTGGGTGCCGATGTTTAATGGCGACTACCGCTTTGATAAACCGATATTGATTTATTGGCTGATGATGCCGATTGATGCGCTGTTCGGTGTCAATGAGTGGTCGGCGCGGCTGCCTTCGGCATTGTCACTGACTGCCCTGGTACTGGTGGTGTGGGGCATGACGCGGCGGTTGATGACAGCTGCCGGAGAGGTAGACAGAGGTAAATGTGAGCGTACGGCTCTGATGGCGGCAGGTCTGTTTGCCACGGCTTTGCATATGATTGTCATTGCACGCGCAGCCGTGCCTGATCCACTGCTGATGCTCTCTCTTGGCATCGCTCTGCCCGCTCTGTTGATTGTCTATCTGGAGGGTAGGAAAAACCCTCCAGCTAAAATGCCAGGCATGTTGTTGCTGGCTTTTGTGGCCATTGGTTTTGGCACCCTTGCCAAGGGCCCGATTGCAGGACTGATGCCGCTATTGATCGTTGCTGGCTTTTTGACCTTGATGGGGGATTGGAAAAACTGGGCTCTGTTTCACCCTTTTAAAGGTGCTGCGATTGCGTTGGCGGTGGCCTTGCCTTGGTATATTACAGTCGGTGTGCTGACTGACGGTGTGTGGCTGGAAGGTTTCCTGTTCCATCATAATCTGGATCGATTTACCGATCCTTTGCAGGGTCATCGCGGTTTCCCTGGCCTGTATCTGATCACTATTCTGGTGGGTTGGTTCCCGTGGTCAGGGCTCTTGGCTGCGATGTTGTGGTTTGGCAGCTGGCGTTTGCAGGCCCTGCGTGAAGAGCCAGTGCGCCTGTTTATGTTGTGTTGGATAGGTGCATATATCCTGTTTTTTAGTGTGGCGCGTACGCAGTTGCCCAATTATGTGCTGCCGGTGTTTCCGGCTGCTGCGATGCTGATGGCATGGGGCTGGGCGTTTGCTTCGCAAACCATACGAGAGAAAGCAATTGCATGGCTGGCTTGGTCAGTACTGTTTCTATCATTGGCTATTCTTATTGGTGGTGGTGTGGCGATTGAAAAGATGTGGCCAGCTGAGGGCTATTATATCCTGGCCATGTTGCCGATGCTGTTGGTATCACTGTTTTGGCTGCTGAAAAAAGAGTGGCTGATGGATAGGCAATGGGATTTGCGCTTGTTGTTGGTTGCGGGCATGGGCATCTCGATGTTGATACTCTCCGGTTGGTCTGTGAAAGGTGTCGATCACAATAAAATAAGCAGTAGTCTGGCGGAAAAATCCAGTAGTGCAGGGTTTGATGGAGATGAGCTGGCTACATTCAGGTATTTTCAGCCATCGTTGCTGTTTTATCATGGTGGCCGCCTGCCGGTGTTGGCCGATGTTGAGCAGGTTGGAGTGTGGATGACAAGTGGTAAAGCGGTGGTGATGCCACAGGAGAGTTTGGAAGAGTTGCCAAAAGAGATTATTCCCTATCTTATTGTGCATGCGCGCGTGCATGGCATGTATGCGCGTAGATGGTTGGTGTTGGTGAGTTTGCAGCCAGTAAATGATGTTGTCCGGTGAAGCTTGTTAGGGAGATGAAGTGATGATCAAGTCAATGATTTCTATTGTCGTACCATTGTTTGAAGAAGAAGAGAATGTACCGTTATTGGTGGCCGAAGTGGCCGATAAACTGAGTGATCACCTCTATGAGTTGATTCTGATTGATGATGGATCCACCGATGGCACAGTGCATGCAATCAAGCAGGCACATGCTGCTGATGAACGGGTGGTGCTGGTGGCATTGCGCCGCAACTTTGGACAGACAGCAGCCATGAGCGCCGGTTTTGAAGCCGCCCGTGGTGAATTTGTCGTCTATATGGATGGTGACCTGCAGACCGACCCAGCTGATATTCCCCGGCTGCTGGAGCGCCTTAAGCGTGATGATCTCGATATGGTTAATGGTTGGCGTAAGGACAGGCAGGATGCGAGTCTATCGCGTAATCTGCCATCCAAGATAGCCAACGCATTGATTCGCCACACCACCAAGGTGCGCATGCATGATTACGGTTGCCCGATGAAGTTGATGCGTGTTGAAGTGGCGAAAAACTTGCGCATTTATGGTGAACAGCATCGTTTTATTCCTGCCTTGGCTGATCTGTATGGTACGCGTATGGCGGAAGAGCCTGTATCACATCGCCCGCGTCAGTTCGGCGAAAGTAAATATGGCCTTGGTCGTACGATTCGGGTATTGATTGATTTGATGCTGGTGGTGTTTTTCCAGCGCTTTACAGATCGTCCTTTACAGTTGTTTGGTCCGGTAGGACTTATATCTTTGGCATCGGGTCTGTTCATTGACCTGTGGTTGAGCATGGATAAATTAATCTTTGCTGCCGAATTGGCTGATCGTCCGATGTTGTTGCTGGGGTCGATGATGATAGTTACCGGTGTTCTGTTATTTGGTATCGGTCTGATTCTGGAGATGCAGACACGCACCTATTATGAAGCAACCGGGCGTAACCATTATAGTGTGCGCAAGGATGATGACAGGGAGTAGTCATGTTATGGCTTAAGCTAGGGCTTTCAGGGTTACTGCTGGCTTATCTGGTCTGGGTTTTGGATTTACAGAGTATCGTGGATGTTTTAAAGGGTGCTGACTGGACTTTGTTTGCTGCGGCCTGTCTCTGTTTGATTGTTGGGCAATTTTTCTCTGCTATGCGCTGGGCATGGCTGGCACGTGGTCTAGGCTTGACGGTGTTGACCACACGCAAAATCGAGCTCTATTTTTTAGGTATGTTTCTGAGCCTGTTTTTACCTTCCATCATTGGTGGGGATGTGGCGCGTGGATGGCTACTTGCGAAAGGTAAAAAAGATGCAGGATGGCCAGCTGCTGCCAGTGTAATCCTGGAGCGAATCAACGGCGTGTTGGGTTTGATGCTGGTGGTCTCCCTGTGCATGTTCTTTCTGGATATTCCTCTGTTGTGGGTGCTGCTTTGGAATGCTGGTTTAGTGGCTTTGCTGGCATTGATATGCACCACTCCCTGGTGGTGGCCACGCCTGTTGGCATCAGCATGGGCAGAAAAACGTGTAAAGATTGTCGGCTGGAAGATGTTGCAATTGAACAGTTCTGCTTTTTATAGCGCCTGGTGGAAGAGTTTGCCTGTGTCACTGCTGTTTCAGGCTCTGGTGGTGCAGGCGCATCTCTTTCTGGGTATGGCTGTTGGTCTGGAATTAAGCTGGTTTGGATATGGTTTTATGGTCTGTCTTATCGCGCTGGCTTCAGCTCTTCCACTCTCTTTTAATGGATTTGGCATTCGAGAAGCAGGTTATATCGGGCTGGTGGTTTGGTTTGGTGGTTCCGCCGAGGCGGCAGCTGCGATGGCTGCGTTGTGGGTGCTGGTGCTGTGTGTTGCAGCACTTCCCGGTGGTATTGTGCTCTGGCGCATGGGTGGCACCAATATTCTAAAAAGAGAGTGAGCTATTGCTGAGCGCTGGATGAGTCCAGACCAGCTGTGGCGACACTGCGATGTGTATGTGAATGTATCAGGATTCTGTTTTCAAGGGCGTTTTTTGGACTTATCCATAGAAAAATAGTGGTGAATTAAATAGCCATGCATAGCTTGAGTGAATACCGAATAGGCTTGCTGCTACCTTCAAGGGTAGGCATGATTCGCATCAATATTTTATTCGTTGGGGTCGCTATGTCTGCAGAGCAGAAATCCGGCATCACACATGAGGGGGACTTCTATACAGAAGAAGCCTTGCATGAGATGCACGACAGTATGTTGTTTATTCGGCGTTTTGAAGAGAAAGCCGGTCAACTCTATGGTTTGAAAAAAATTGGTGGCTTTTGCCATTTATGTAATGGTCAGGAAGCTGTCTGTGTTGGTCTTGCATCAGCGGCAGATGCCAAAGATTATATGATGACCAGTTACCGGGATCACGGTCATATTCTGGCGCGTGGTACAGATCCGACAGCAGTGATGGCCGAGTTGCTTGGCCGGGCTGGTGGTGTGGTCAAAGGTAAAGGCGGCTCGATGCATATGTTTGACATCGAGAAGAACTTTGCCGGTGGTAACGGCATCGTTGGCGAGCAGGTTCCGATCGGACTTGGTTTCGGTTTTTCCAGTTGGTACAAGGACGATAGCCGTGTGACTATCTGTATTATGGGCGATGGTGGCATCAATCAGGGTGCGGTGTATGAGTCGTTTAATATGGCTGCTTTGTGGAAGTTACCGATTGTGTTCCTGGTTGAAAACAACCAGTACGCTATGGGTACCTCTTTGGACCGTGCTTCGGCTGAAACCCAGCTCTATAAGCGCGGTATCTCGTTCAAAATTCCAGGCATGAAAATCGATGGCATGGATGTATTGGAATTTGATAAGAAAATGCGTGAAGCCATTGAGCATGCACGTTCCGGTAAAGGTCCTATGCTGATTGAAGCCAATACCTACCGTTACCGTGGTCACTCAATGTCTGATCCGGCCACCTATCGTACGCGTGCAGAAGTGGATGAATGGCGCTCAGGACGTGATCCGATTGCCCGTTTGCAGAATCAGATGATTGCAGCTGGCTTGAGCACAGAGGAAGCGTTTAAACAGAAAGATAAAGATATCAAAAAGGAAGTCGCGGCAATTGCCAAAGCTGCCGAAGCACAGCCGGAACCTGATGCCAGTGAATTGTGGACTGATATTTATAGTGATCCGATCGAAGGCGCATATCCAGAAACGGGCAAGGTGTATTAAGTATGAATAAAATTACTTACCGTGAAGCGCTGAATCAGGCCATGGCTGAAGAGATGACACGTGATGATCGTGTCTTCTTGATGGGTGAAGAAGTCGCCGAATATAATGGTGCTTATAAAGTTTCTCAGGGTCTGTTGGATAAATTTGGCCCTAAACGTGTGATTGATACGCCGATTACTGAGCTTGGGTTTGCAGGCCTTGGTGTTGGCGCATCGATGACGGGTTTGCGTCCCATCATTGAGTTTATGACCTGGAACTTTGCGATGCTGGCACTCGATCAGATTGTCAATGCGGCTGCCAAAATGAAATATATGTCCGGTGGCCAATATAGCTGTCCGATGGTCTTTCGTGGTGCTGGTGGTTCAGCTGCCCGTGTGGGTGCGCAGCATTCACAGAGTCTGGAAAATTGGATGGCCAATGTACCCGGGTTGAAGGTGGTGATGCCATCGAATCCGGCTGATGCCAAGGGGCTATTGAAAGCATCTATCCGTGATAATGATACGGTGATCTTTATCGAAAATGAGATCAATTATGGTGATGTTGGTCCGGTTCCAGCTGGAGATTATATTATTCCATTGGGTAAAGCGGATATTAAACGCGCAGGCACTGATGTGACCATCGTAGCGCATTCGCGGATGACTGGTTTTGCATTGGAAGCAGCCAAAATATTGGCTAAGCAGGGTATTGAAGCTGAAGTGGTCGATCCACGTACCATCCGGCCGCTTGATATTGATACGATTGTTGGTTCCGTGGTGAAAACCAACTGTGCAGTGGTGGTTGAAGAGGGGTGGCGTTTTGCCGGTATTGGAGCTGAGATTTCAGCCTGTATTATGGAACGCGCTTTTGATGATCTGGATGCACCGGTGGTGCGTGTGACCGGAAAAGATGTGCCGATGCCATATGCTGCGAATTTGGAATTGATGGCCTTGCCATCGGTTGCGGATATTGTTGAAGCTGCACGCGTGGCCTGTGGCCGCGCATAATTTGATAACATACTTATTACCGCAGAGGACGCAGAGTGCGCAGAGGATTTATTCATGATCTCTGTCTCTCCTCTGCGTACTCTGCGGTTAAAATCTTTTGAGGTTTAAATATGCCGATTGATGTTTTTATGACGCAACTCTCACCGACCATGACCGAGGGTAAAATTGCCCGCTGGTTAAAAAAGGAAGGTGATACGCTGGAATCCGGTGATCTGCTGGTTGAAGTGGAAACCGATAAAGCGACCATGGAAGTCGAAGTCGTTGATGAAGGTGTGCTGCACAAAATCTTGTCTCCGGCAGGTTCACTTGTCGCTGTGGGTTTGCCCATCGCTGTGATTGCTGAGGACGATGAAGACGTACCCGCTGACTATATGCCAGCTAATGGTGATACATCTCCTGTTGAAGAGCTAGCAGATGCGCCGCAAGCGGTTACAGCTCCCGTAGTTGAGGATGCTGCGCCAGTTACTGCGCCACCGATTGCACCAGCGCCTGTGGTGAGATCTGGTCGTATTAAAGCCAGTCCTTTAGCTCGCCGATTGGCCAAGCAGAAAGGTATCAACCTGGCAGCGATTCAAGGCTCAGGACCAAAAGGACGTATCGTTAAAGCTGATGTTGAGAATGCATCCAAGCGCGGTATCTCGTTGGGTGGTGCCATGGCTGCATTAACACCGCCACCAGTTCGTCCATTGCCACAAGGGCCGTTGCCTTATCATGAAGATGAGTTTGATCGCATTGAGAACAGCATGATGCGTAAAGCTATTTCGCGTCGTTTGACTGAATCCAAACAGAGTGTGCCGCATTTTTATCTCAGTGTGGATGTCGGCATGGATCGTCTGATGGATCTGCGTGCCCAGCTCAATGAAGCTGCTGATGGTGCATTCCGGTTGAGTGTGAACGATTTTATTGTAAAAGCAGTGGCCAAAGGTTTGGTAGATGTGCCGGCTGCCAATGCAAGTTGGACGGATAGTCATACATTGATGCACAAACATGCACATATCTCGATTGCTGTTGCAATTGAGGGTGGTTTGATCACACCGGTTGTTCGTTTTGCTGAACAGAAAGGTATGACTGATATATCTGCCGAAGTGAAAGAGCTGGCCGGTCGTGCCAAAGCAGGCGAGCTGCAACCGAATGAATATGCCGGTGGCACATTCTCTATCTCCAATCTCGGCATGTTTGGCGTGAAACAGTTCTCTGCCATCGTGAATCCACCTGAAGGTGCAATTCTGGCGGTGGGTGGTACGGATGAACGTGCTGTTGTTGAAAATGGCGTAGTTGTCGTTAAGACGATGATGACCCTGACGCTTTCTTGTGATCACCGTGTTGTAGATGGTGCTGTGGGTGCTGAATTCCTGGCCGTCCTGAAGAAACACATTGAGTGCCCTGCGGGCCTGTTAATTTAATTTATTCATCGCAGAGGACGCAGGGTAAACAGTTATTGTTTTTTCTTTGCGTCCTTCGCGGTTAAAAAGTTTATTGAGGTTTTGACCTATGCCAATTGATCTATTTATGACCCAGCTCTCTCCAACCATGACCGAGGGCAAGATTGCCCGCTGGTTGAAAAAGGAGGGCGATGAACTGGTTTCCGGTGAAGTGCTGGTGGAAGTCGAAACCGACAAAGCAACCATGGAGATGGAAGTTGTCGATGAAGGTGTATTGCATAACATTCTGGCACCGGCAGGTGCGGTGGTGACAGTAGGCCATGCCATTGGTGTGATTGCTGAGGATGGTGAAGAGGTGCCGGATGATTATGCACCGGAAAATATGCTTTCGGATGCTGCGACTGAGCAGGATACGGCTGCTGAACCTGCGATTGAGCAAGTCACAGCCACTGTTGCCGAAGCGCTAGCTGCAACAGCACATGCAACTGACGATGACGTTGATGCCTTGAATCTCAAAGCTGCGGGTATATTCAATGCTGATGGTGATTATGATGTGGTTGTCATTGGTGCTGGCCCTGGTGGTTATGTGGCTGCCATTCGTGGCGCACAGTTGGGACTGAAAGTAGCTTGTATCGAATCGACTCACCTCGGTGGTATCTGCTTGAACTGGGGTTGTATTCCAACCAAAGCACTACTTAGAACGGCTGAAGTAATTAATATCATCCAGCATAGTGGTGATGCGCTTGGTTTGGGTGTGAGCAAAGCCAATCCGAATTTGGAAAAAGCAGTAGCGCGTTCGCGTGCGATCTCTGCCAAGCTGAATGGTGGTATCGGTTTCCTGTTTAAGAAAAACAAGATTGAGCACATCGAAGGTTACGCCAGCTTTGAGCCTGGCAACCGATTGATGGTCAAAGATGCCGATGGCAATAGTACGCAGGTCACCGCCAAGCATGTGATTGTTGCAACTGGTGCGCGTGCACGTGCATTCCCGGGTATGGATGTCGATAACGACGTGATTATCACGTACAAACAGGCGCTTGCTCCTAAATCTCTACCGAAGAAGTTGGTGGTGATCGGTTCTGGTGCGATAGGTATGGAGTTCGCTTACTTTTACAATGCGATGGGTTCGGAAGTGACCGTGATTGAAGCCGCGGATCAGATTCTTCCGCTTGAAGATCATGAAATCTCAAAAGTGGTAGCGCGTTCTTTCAAAAAACAGAAGATCAAGATTATCACCGGAGCCATGGTCTCATCAGCTAAAAATGTCGATGGCAAAGCCGTGGTGGAATATGAAGCCAAGGGCAAGCAAACATCGATTGAAGGCGATGTCTGTCTGGTGGCTGTTGGTGTGATTGGCAATACTGATGCGATTGGTGCGGAAAATACCGCGATGAAAGTCGAGCGTAATACGATTGAAGTGGATGACTGGTACCGTACCGATCATGCGGGTATTTATGCTATTGGTGATGTGGTGGGTGCTCCGGCTCTGGCGCATGTGGCCAGCCATGAAGGCATTGTCTGCGTGGAAGCGATTGCCGATAAAGCTCCGCATGCTGTCGATTATGGCAATGTGCCGGGCTGTACCTACTGCCAGCCACAGGTGGGCTCATGTGGTAAGACTGAGAGCGCCTGTAAAGAGGAGGCTATTCCATACAAAGTCGGTCGCATGGCTTACAACACCAATGGCAAGGCGATGGGGCTTGCTGAAACCGACGGTATGGTGAAAACTATTTTCCATGCTGAAACCGGTGAGTTGCTGGGTGCACATATTGTTGGTGCAGAAGCCACGGAAATGATTGTTTCTTTGGGTGTTGCGAAAACGTTGGAGACCACAGAGGCTGAATTGGCGCATCATATGTTCCCACATCCAACCCTGTCTGAAATGATTCACGAATCTGTACTCGATGCAGATGATAAAGCGATTCATATCTAGGTTGGGTTACGAATAGTCAAAAGATACTTACCGCAGAGGACGCAAAGTACGCGGAGTATAGTCATTCAATATTTTGATTTTCCTCTGTGCAACTCTGCGTACTCTGCGGTGAAAAAAGGTTTTATGTCTCTTTTATTGTGGGAGTCAGGCGAACACGCTGAATCCAGTCGCCACGTACACTTAATACTTCAACATTGATGTTGTTGATGGTCAGGCAGAGCCGGCCTTCGGGTATGTCGCCGAGAATATCAACAATCAGACCACCTATGGTGGTGGCAACCTCTTCAGGCAGCTCGGCATCCATCTCCTGATTGATATCGTGCAGGGCAACCGTTGCAGCGGTAACCAGAGATCCATCAGGTTGCGGCCACATCTCCAGTTGCGGAGGCACATCGGACTCATCATGGATTTCTCCAACAATCTCTTCAATGATATCTTCCAGTGTGATTAAACCTTCGATATCACCGAACTCATCGACAATGATAGCCAGATGCTGGTGATTGGTTTGAAAGTCAAATAGTTGAGCTAGGGCATTTTTGGTGGTTGGTATATAGCTCAGATTTTTCCAGATCATGGCATCAGAGAGCTGCATAGCATGGTATTTGAGCTTAAGCAGATCTCTTATATGTACCACGCCAATCAGATTGTCCAGTTCATCCAGAAATACAGGGTAACGTGAATGGGGTTCGTTGATCACTAGTTTCAGACACTCTGCTACAGGTAGAGAGCCATCCAGCATGCGGATCTGTTTACGCGGTGTCATCAGTGCTTTTACAGCCACTTCATGCAACGTTAAACTATTATTGAGCATCTGTTCGCGGGCCTGATCCAACAGACCGGACTCAGCACTGATATCAATCATGCTGGCCAGCTCTTTGTGGGTTAGCGGTGTTTCTACCTGTTCAGGGATGCGCAACAGCCGTTTAAGTGTCGCGATAATGGCCAGTAACAGCGTGATCAAGGGCGAGCTTAGGGTTTGAATAGTGCTCATCGGCCCGGACACCTTGCAGGCGATGCTCTCGGCATGGGCGACAGCAATGGTTTTGGGCAGAATTTCAGCAAAGATCAAGACTACCGCAGTCATGGCGATGGTGGCATAAATGATTCCAGCTTCGCCATATTCAGCTATAAACAGGGTTGTCGCAAGGGCCGATGCGGCAATATTGACGAAGTTATTGCCAAGCAAAATCGTTGAAAGCATACGTTCGGGTTGATCAAGCAGTAGTTCAGCTTTTTTTGCGCCTATATCTCCCTGTTCGCCGCGCAGACGTAAAAGGGCGCGGCGGGCTCTGGTTAAGGCCGTTTCCGAGCCAGAGAAAAATGCTGATAAGAGGAGCAGGAACACAAGTGTGCCCATTGCCAATGAGAAGGGGAACCCTTCAATATTCATATAATAGTCCGTGCTTGATTGTCTGGCTTGTGCGTGCGTCCACCACTTAGTGCTGTAGGGAGTGAATCAGTTCGACACCAAAATAAGATGCTAATAGCAGTGCAAAAGCCGTTAACACCGTTTGGCTGGCGACGCGTGTTGGCCAGCTGGCCTGGTGACGTTTGTATTGTAATAGAATCAGAATGCCGAGTGAAAACAGAGCCAGCAATACCTTGTGATTCAACAGGGCAAAATGTTGCAATTCAACCCACTGCCAGGCCAGACCAGTCAGAATACTGATGCCAATCAGGATGGTGGCAGCTTTTACCTGTGCAAACATATGACGCTCAATGTCCATAAGTGCGGGCAGTGCCTGCACAAACGTGGATAGCTGTTTTTTCTTCAGAGCACGATCAAGTAATAGTTGCATGACAGCATGCATGGCAGCCAGAGTCAGGATAGCATAAGCCCCCATGGAAAGCAGCAGATGACTGGTCTCAAGCAGGGACGAGGTATGTACCCAATTGGCGACATGCGCATCGGGCAGCACTGGAATCAAAAACAGCGGCAGGGCAGTAACCGGCAGAAGGAACAGCCCCAAACCTTGAATGCCGTGGCGCAGAATACCAATGGTGTAAATCACATGCACCATCAGGGTTAAGACCGCTGCACCGGTTGCAAGATTGAAGTTGATGCCTTCGGTAGTCACTGAGTTGAGTAGGTGAATAGCCCAGAGATTCAGGACGATAGCGGTAGATAATAGACCGGCAATGCTGTTGGCAGGTTCTTGATCCGGTGTGTTACGGCGCTGCAAGGCATTGCGCCAGATAATGAGCGTAGCCAATAAAGTGAGAAGGCCAGCAGCGAAAAACAGAATGGATGAGGTCATCATTATATAGCGTCCTTAAAAAGGGTGGGAGTGATTTGAATGCGTGGCATTGTTAGATAATTCAACATGATGGCTGGATTATTTCCGATGTGTAGCCGCAGTGCAATGGTCGGCGATACGCGTGTGCTTGCCGTATCATTGACCATATCAATCAAACAGAGACAATCAGCACTATGAGAACAGCTGTTTTGTTATTGGCCGCAGGCAGCGGCAGCCGTTTTGGCGGTGATATTCCTAAGCAATATGTGGAAGTTTCAGGGCAAGCGATTGTCTTGCATACGCTGGCATCGCTGGCTGCAGAGTCGCGCATTGCCGTGGTTCAGCCGGTAGTTGCAGCAGGTGATAACTGTTTTGCGGCGTTGGTGAAAGATCAGAATTATCCGTTTGAAATATTACCGGCAGTGACGGGGGGCTCAGAGCGTTCCATTTCAATGCAGCGTGGATTGCATGCGCTACCACAGGATGTCGAATTGGTGGCCGTGCATGATGCTGCAAGGCCACTGCCATCTCAGGCGCTGCTAAAAGATGTGTTGGATGTGGCTGAACGATATGGTGCAGCCGTGCCCGGTGTTGCGGTGGTGGATACCATCAAACGCATTGATGCGGATGGTAAAGTGTTGCAGACCCTGCAGCGCAGTGAGCTGCGAGCGGTGCAGACACCGCAGGTGGCGCGGCGTGTATGGTTTGAGCAGGCCTTGCAGAAAGAAGCGTCATCGCTGCACAGGCATACCGATGATGCCTCTCTGCTTGAAGCAGCGGGCTTTGATGTACACATGAGCCGGGGTGATGGATACAATCGCAAGATTACGACGATGGACGACTTGGCATGGCTGGAATCGGCATTGTTTGATGGCGGAGAGAAGAGATGATGGGATTAAATATTCGCGTGGGGCATGGTTATGACGTGCACGCCTTTACCGATGATAGAAAACTCATGCTTGGCGGTGTGGAAGTGCCTTTTGAACGCGGTCTGGCAGGCCATTCAGATGCGGACGTGTTGATTCATGCACTTTGTGATGCGTTGCTGGGTTCGCTGGCATTGCATGATATCGGTCAGCACTTTCCTGATAGTGATGCGCAATATAAAAACAGAGATAGTACGCTATTTTTAAGCCATACGGTTGAACTGCTCAAGAATAGGGGCTGGGGCGTGGGTAACGTCGATTGCACAATCATGGCGCAGGAGCCCAAAATGGCCCCTTATGTGCCAGCTATGCAACAGCGTTTAGCCAAGCTGTTACTGGTGGATGCGGATGATGTGAATATCAAGGCCACCACAACGGAGCG
>CAYZJL010000020.1:0-17600 GCA_964478615.1 uncultured Zetaproteobacteria bacterium | reverse complement strand
CTGTATCTATATGAATAAAAACAAGAATATTAGACCTTGAAACACCTGCACCCAGATTCATCTGTGTTGCACGGCCCTGCTTCGATGTCACACATTTCGCACCACGCTGCTGTAAAAACGCTACTGACTGGTCTGTCGAACCACCATCCACAAAGATCAATTCATCCGCTTCCAGATCGATAAAGGACTGCACATTATCACGCAATTGCTGCTCTTCATTGTAGACCGGGACAATGATTGCAACCGATGCTTCAGTCATCAATTTTCAACGCGACCCAGCCGGAACCTGCTTCACGAAAGTTTGTGACTTGCCCGCTCCAAACACGTCCGGCCAGAGCAATCAGCTTCTCACCATGCATATAGAGACGAATATCAAATTTCAGTTCAAGCCCTTCCACTTCCACCTTGCTGGCTGGAACTAACTGCTGAACGATGGTTTCGGAGAGATCAAGTGCAGCAAATCGTTTACGGCTCATCGCTTTGCCCAACACCACACCTTTACCACCATGACGGGCCGATGGTTTAAATACCCACTGCTTACGCTCAGTCCAGGCCCGCTCCAAATCCATCTCTGCCAGCTGGTGTGTTGCAGGTGTTACGGTGCGAATCTGATCAACCAGCGATTGATCCACACAGCCTTCCAAGAGGCCATCACGCCACCAGTCCACCATGCGCGATTTATCCCCAATCAGAGCATAGGAACGCGGATGCGGATTCAATACTACCTGCCCCGCTCTATAAGCTGACCAAACATGAGAGAGCACGTGTTCATCGAGATAAAAGTCGGTGTGACGGTTATAGACGGCATCAATCTTTTCACCATCAATGAACAGGCCGGTATCTTGCAGTTGTAAATCTTCCGGTGAACAGACCCATACCTTGCGGCCACTCGCGCGTAACAATTCAGCATAAGCACACATCTCAGGGTACATGTATTGCCCGCTCACATCATCATCCATGATAGCAATATTATTCCATTGTAACGGGAACATCGCCAACAGGCGCTGAGATAGAACATCATCAAAAACATTCTCAGCCTGAGGCATCCAGCGCTGCTCTCCAACGTAGAGACCACCGGCATTATTATTGATCTCAATTAACTTCGGGCCATCAGGCGTGAGATGAAAATCAAAGCCCATCAACACGCTCGGCCACTGGGTCGGCACATGTGCTGCATCGGGTAGTGTGGCATGCATGGCTGCCAGATAAGCGTCGTTATCTTTAAGAGAAAACACCGAACGTGAAAAGTTCAGCATGGTTTCAAAATCCTGTCTCGAAATAGAAACAGGGGTTTCGCTGGCTAATGTTATGCTCATATCTAAACCTTATTGATGTATCATGTATTGTTATTGCGCCGCACTGACAATGCCGCCACCAAGCAGTTCATTACCAACATAAAAGGCCGCTACCTGCCCCGGTGCGGTCGGTTTCTGGCGCTCATCAAAGATCAGATGCAGGCCTTCACCATCAATATTGATCTCACAAACAGCCGGTTGCATCTGATAACGCACTTTTGCCGTCACCTGCTCACCTTCATGAGGCAGCCGAATCCAGCTTAATTCAACCACATCCACTTCTGAGATCAGTGCATCTTCAGGATGTGCCACCGTCACGCGGGCTGTTACACCATCAAGTGCCACCACATGCCACGGGCCATTGGGCAGGCCCAAACCTTTGCGCTGGCCCAGAGTATAATGCGCAATGCCCTCATGTCTGCCCAGATAATTACCATCCAGATCAACAATATCACCAGCCCTGAAACCAGCAGTTGCACCTTCTCGCTTTAAAAACGCAATGCGGTCACCGGCCGGAATAAAACAGATATCCTGACTTTCATGTTTTTCAGCCGTTGATAGTTCATAAAATCGCGCCAGTTTGCGTGTATCATCTTTCTCAAGATTACCAACAGGAAACAAAATGCGTTCAGCCTGTTTACGGCTGGTTGTTGCCAAAAAATAACTCTGATCTTTTTTGTTGTCGCTACCCTTAAACATATGGAGACCATCTTCATCATCGGATCGCTGCACATAATGGCCTGTCGCCACGTATTGTGCTTCCAGCTGATCTGCCGCATCCAGCAGTGCTCCGAACTTCACAAAACGATTGCAACGTTCGCACGGGTTCGGCGTACGTCCTGTTTCGTAATCGTTCACAAAAGGATCAATCACATCACGGCGAAACTCTTCACGCATATCCATCGCATAAAACGGAATACCGATATGATCGGCTACACGGCGTGCATCATAGGAATCTTCCAGCGAACAGCACGATCCATGCCCAACCACATCTTCACGCGCATAATCCCACACATTAAGAAACACCCCTACCACATCCAAGCCCGCCTCTTTCAGCAATACCGCCATCACAGATGAGTCCACGCCCCCACTCATAGCAGCAATCACCCGCACACCTTTCAGTGGCGCTAAATCAGCAATAATTTGTTTCGATAGTTCAGCAGCATTATCAGACATGTGCGAACTTTAACACCAGCCAAGACTTTGTCGTCCATTAGGGTTTTACTGCTAATATCAACCTGCTCGCTACGATCATCCTAAGTCCGAAGACTAGTGTAAGGTGAGTAACATCTCTGCCACAGTTGTTTTGGCCTGCCTTAAGCGATCCGAATTTTGACTGCTTAGACAAATCTTTCCGCATGGGTCAGGGCCGCAGCGACCGGGGTAGGAGCCGATCTCCACATCATCAAACGCTTCCTGAATGGTAGTGAGTTGTTTGGCAAATAAACTTTCCGGAAGATCTACATCAATTTCCACACGTTGAAATGGCATATCTCCAAAATCATCCAGAATGAACTCCAGTTGTGAAGCAAAAATATCAGGCACACCAGCCAGGATATACACGTTCTCAATGCGTGCGCCCGGTGCAATGGTTTTATCACAACGAATAAGCGTTGCTCCGTCAGGCACACGGGTCATACGTTTACGACCTTCATTCATGCCTTCATTACCAAAGTACTCAGTCATCGCCTGCACGATGAAACGATGTTCAATCAGCCTCACATCAAAAGCCGATGCGATCGATTGCATGGTAATATCATCATGGGTCGGGCCAATACCACCGGAAGAGATCACAGCATCATATTGATTTCTTAAACGATTAAGCGTGGATATAATGGCCTCATCCACATCGGGAACAATGGCAATTTCTGCCAGCTTACAACCGCGTCCAAACAACGCCTGAGCCGCAAGATAAGCATTTGCTTCCCGTGTACGTCCGGAGAGCACTTCGTTGCCTATAACCAGAATGGCCGCAGTACGATGTTTCATACTCGCAGGGTCAGCTCAGAAGCCGCATCAGTCAAGTACTGTTTCATCCAGGGCAGTGCCAACAAACAACAAAGGGCAGGTACAGATTCACTATACCTACCCTTTCATGCGTCAGATAACGTTTGAGTTATCTGCTATCTGTGATGAACTATTTTTTATGACGGCGCGGTGGTTTTCTTCCGCCCGCACTGTCTGGACGGCCTCGGCTTTCATTTCTGCCACGGTTACCGCCACGGCCTGGACGACGATCACGATCATCACCACGAGGTTTAAACTGCTTATGGGGAGCACGCTCAGGCCTTGCTTCACTATCAAGCAAGCTGGCATTAAGGCGCTGACCACACACCTGAATGTTTTTCAGCTCGTTGAAGATTGCTTTGGGCATACCATCCGGCAGATCAACAATACTATAATCATCGAGAATCTGGACACGGCCGATAAATTCACTCTCAAGACCAATTTCATTGGCAATGGCACCAACGATATTGCCAGGTTTCACACCATGTACTTCACCGACATCGAGCCTGAAACGTTCCATGCCCTTCTCTAGCCTTGGGCCACGAGGAGCTTCACGTCTTGGTTTAATATCTTCATCTTCATATTGATTGCGTGAAGCTTCACGACTACTTCTGCGTTTATCTTCCGGTGCATCAAAACGTGGATTGCGTTCCGAACGTTCACGTTGAGGACGTTCTGAGCGTTCTCTACGCTGTGGTTCATCTTTAAGCAGCAGCGGTTTATCACCCTGCACCATCATGGCTAAGGCAGCGGCAATCTCATTGGCAGGCACATCATGCTCCTGACGATACTGTTCAACAATTTCAGCGAACAATGTCAAACTTTCACCCGATTCCAACGCTTCAGTGATACGATCTTTATACTCTTCAATACGTTTATCATTGATGCTTTCGGTCGTAGGCATTTCATACTTTTCAATAGGTTTCTTGGTCGCACGTTCAATAGAATACAACATGCGCTTTTCACGTGGAGAGACAAACAAAATCGCATCACCTTCTTTACCTGCACGACCAGTACGGCCAACACGATGAATATAAGACTCTGTATCCTGCGGAATATCATAGTTAATCACATGCGAAATACGTTGCACATCCAGACCACGTGCTGCCACGTCTGTAGCTACGAGAATATCAAGATGTCCTTTCTTCAAACGATTGATTGTGTTCTCACGCTGCTTCTGAGCAATATCACCATTGAGTGCTGTTGCGGCATAACCACGCGCTTCAAGTTTTTCAGCCAGGTCTTCAGTCGCCGTTTTGGTGCGTACAAAAATAATCACCGCATCAAAGACTTCAGCTTCTAAGATACGTGTTAAAGCATCGATCTTGTTTCTGCCACTAACCATCCAATAACGCTGGCGAATGGTTTCAGCTGTCTGTTCTTTAACTTTAATGGTTACCTGCGTTGGTTTGTTCAGATGCTGTTCTGCAATCTTACGAATGATCGGTGGCATGGTTGCAGAAAAGAGGGCAATTTGACGCTGATCGGGTGTCTGTTCAAGAATCCATTTTACATCATCAATGAAACCCATACGTAACATTTCATCAGCTTCATCTAATACAAGCGCCTGTAAATTGCTCAGATTAAGTGTCTTGCGACGCATATGATCCATCACACGGCCAGGCGTTCCGACCACCACATGGACACCGCGTTTAAGCTGACGCAGCTGAATTTCATAACTCTGACCACCATAAATTGGCAATACATGGAAACCTTTCATATGACGGGCATAAATCTGGAATGCTTCAGCAACCTGGATAGCCAATTCACGTGTTGGAGCCAAGACCAATACCTGAGGTAATTTCTGCGTTAAATCGATGTTTGATAAGAGAGGTAGTGCAAATGCTCCCGTCTTACCTGTGCCTGTCTGTGCCTGGCCAATCACATCTTTGCCTTCTAGCAATAGTGGAATGGTCTGTGCCTGAATTGGAGATGGCCTTTCATAACCCAATGCTTCTACGCTTTTTAGTAGCGGAGCAATGATGTTGAGGTCAGAAAAATTAACTTGAGACGTTTGCTTTTCTGGATTTTGATCTTGTTCTTTTGTTGTCATTGTATACACCTGCGGATATTACCGATGGCGAAGGATGCCTGTATCATGATTAAGAAACCATGAGTAACTGTTTATAGTAACTGTTTATTTTCCGCGTTGGTCAATAGTTCTACTGTATATGACAGACAATAAAGAACCGCTAATCGAAAATAAACGCTTTTCATCAAAGACTTACAGTAAAACACTACACCTTTACAGCGGCCATAGAGAGATTCCCAAAAGCATAAAACAGAGCGATGATATAGCACATAATAACGAAACAATGACATAAGTAGCCTGAAAACCAACGGCCTGAGTCTGTTTAAAACCGATATATGCGCCAATGCCAGTGGCAAAAAATGCAAACTCACTGAGCACCAGTAGTGTAAGCAGAGGCAGAGCAGTTACCCCTTCTGCATCCACCTGCCGTCCCATACTGACAATCATAAAAAACAGGACAGCCAAAGGCAGAGCCATATATGGAAAGTGAATCATTTTCATTGCTGTTTACTCAAGCTTTATTCGCCATCGTTCTCACCGCGCTTGATACCCATCAGCTGAGCCTGAATAAATGCATCAATATCACCATCCAGGAACACCCCGGTATTACCGGTCTCCATGCCTGTACGCAGATCCTTGATACGCGACTGATCCAACACATATGAACGGATCTGATGGCCCCAACCGATATCGGTCTTGGTATCTTCCAATGCCTGTTTTTCTGAATTCTGTTTCTCAATTTCCAGTTCGTATAGACGTGCTTTCAACATTTTCCAGCACGCTTCACGGTTTTTATGCTGCGAACGGTCATTCTGACACTGTACCGCTACACCAGTAGGAATATGGGTCAAACGAACAGCTGAATCGGTTTTGTTAATATGCTGACCACCGGAACCACTGGCACGGTAGGTATCGGTACGCACATCAGCTGGATCAATATCGATATCAATGTCACGATCAATATCAGGGTAAGCAAACACTGATGAAAATGAGGTATGACGACGATTACCTGAATCAAATGGTGATTTACGTACCAGTCTATGCACTCCGATTTCTGCCTTTAAGAAACCATAGGCATAATCGCCTTTAATGGAGACAGTAGCTGATTTTATGCCAGCCTCTTCACCTGCAGTGCATTCCATTAGCTCTGTTTTGAAGCCTTTACGCTCAGCCCAGCGCAAATACATGCGCAATAACATTTCTGCCCAATCCTGGGCTTCTGTACCACCGGAGCCGGAATTGATGTCAAGAAAAGCGGATTCCATATCCGTTTCACCACCAAGCATTTGCGCCAGTTCCAGGGCTTCAACCTGACGTTGCACAGTATCAATGCCTTCAATGGCTTCAATCTGGGAATCACGATCCTGCTCTTCGATACCCATCTCAAATAACATCGATGCCTCTTCGTGTTCGTTAAATGCACGTTTATAATCAACGAGCACTTTTTCAACTCGCGCACGCTCCTGCATTAACTGCTGTGCTTTAGCCTGATCATCCCACAAAGAGGGATCTTCAATACGTGCATTTAACTCACGCAGATCCTCTTCTTTGGCATCAACGTCAAAGTGACCTCCGCATAGCATCAAGTCGACTGGCATAATCCTCTGCCCGTGTTCTGAATCCTGCTATCCGATCTTCAATGGTCATTGTCCAACTCCAACAAACGTATTTTTCAAAAGATTGTGCACGTTATCGCCCTTGCACTTCAAATCAACCAATGTGTTGAACACAAAAGGCATCCTGTTCATCACGCAACCTGCTTAGAGTAGCAATTTTTTTCCGGCTACCTGTACAGGTGAAACTAGCCGTTTAAAAACTCCTCAAGAGCCTCTGCTTCGGTCTTCTCAACAACAACTTCGCTCACATCAGTATCAACAGATACTTCTGAACCATCGTCATTTCTTTTTTCAAGCTTACGCAAGCGCTTCTCTTCATTCTTTTTCTGCTTAGCGAGTTCTTTCTGTCGTTTCTCATATTTAAAATTAGCTCTGGCCAAGAAGGCACCTCCATGTGATTTGTGTCCGGCCAATACAATTTGAAATATCACAAGCTCATGCCTTTGAAACGAACAGTTGCCAATGCTGCCGCTCTTTCATGCTGATGTCTCAGTAATAATCATTGTTGCATCTATGCAGAGATGCAGCATAGCCTTTGCACATGTCTAAACAGATAGTCCGTATCGATAAATGGCTATGGGCTGCCCGCTTCTTTAAAACGCGTAGCCTAGCTACTGAAATGGTCAATGGTGGTCATATTCAGTGCAATGGAGATCGTCTAAAGCCATCCAAGGGTGTGCAGGTTGGTGATATATTAAATATTGTTCGCAATCAGGAACGCTATACGATCACCGTGACCGCCCTTGCTGAAAAACGTGGTTCTGCCACACTAGCACAAACACTTTATCAGGAAGATGAAGAGAGTATCAAGGCTCGTCAGGAGAAGCACCTGCTACGCAAACTCAATGCATCCCCTGCCCCGGAGAGACGACCTGATAAAAAAGCACGCAGACAAATCATTCGATTTAGACGAAAAGAAGATTAAACCAAAGGCCACGCTTCATCGGCATCTTGATATTCATGCATCAATAAAACGACACACCTGCTTCGAATCACTATCGCGGCCTCTACTGCTTTGTTATTGTTCGCATACAACATATTACACAGCTGTTTCGACAAGGGGAAAAGCTTGAGCACTTCAGATCAATCACAGGATAAACCCATGCGTATTCTTTCCGGCATGCGGCCTACAGGGCGCTTGCATCTGGGACATTACAAAGGTGTATTGGAAAACTGGCTGGCTTTGCAGGAGACCAATCAATGTTTCTTCTTTGCTGCTGACTGGCATGCATTGACCACTGATTATGCCAATCCATCCATTGTGAAAGAGACCATCTGGGATATGCTCATTGACTGGTTGGCCGTTGGCATTGATCCCGACAAAGCGACGGTTTTTATTCAGTCTGAAGTACCTGAACATGCCGAACTGCATCTGCTATTCTCGTTTATGACTCCGCTCTCATGGCTGGAGCGTGTACCAACATACAAAGATCAGATCGAACAACTGCGTGAAAAAGATCTCGGCACTTATGGTTTCCTAGGTTACCCACTGCTGCAATCAGCCGATATTCTGATTTACCGTGCTGATGGTGTGCCCGTTGGTGAAGATCAGGTTCCGCATGTGGAGCTGACGCGCGAAGTTGCACGCCGTTTTAATCACCTCTATCGCAAAGGTATTCCACCGCTGTTCCCTGAACCTAAATCCCTGTTGATGCCTGCTGCCAAACTGCCCGGCCTTGATGGGCGCAAAATGAGTAAATCGTATGGTAATACCATCGAACTGGGTGAAAACTGGAAAGTGACCGAAAAAAAGGTCAAGACCATGCCGACTGATCCGGCCCGTGTACGCCGTAATGATCCGGGTACACCTGAGAAGTGTGCTGTGTGGGATTTTCATAAGATCTATTCCACCGAAGATGAACGCGCCTGGGTACAGGATGGCTGCACGACAGCTGGCATCGGTTGTATCGATTGCAAAATGTGCATGCTCAAACATCTGGAAGAGGAGTTACAACCTATCCGTGAACGCCGTGCCGATATCGCATCACGCCCTGATGATCTGAAGGATATTGTACGCGCCGGTAATCAACGGGCGCGCATTGAAGCCGGCCGCACCATGGAAAAAGTGCGTAAAACCTTGAAAATGGGTTATCGTGTATAACCATCAAGCATGAGTGAAGATCCTCAGCTCTCCCTGATCCAGAGCGATGCAGGTGCGCATGCGCTGCCGCCTGTGCATCTGGATCAGTTTGAAGGGCCGCTGGATATACTGTTGCACCTGATTCGCAAACAGAAACTGAATCTGTTTGATATTCCGATCGCCATGATTACGCAGCAATATCTGGATATGCTTGAGCAGCAGAAAGAGCTCGATCTTGAAATGAGCGGTGATTATCTGGTCATGGCTAGCTCCCTAATGCAATTGAAGTCGCGCATGTTATTGCCGCGTCCTGAAATCGATGACGAAGGCAATGCCATTGATCCCAGAAGTGAACTGGCCGCCCAACTGTTGGCTTATGAACAATATCGTCTGCTGGCCGAAGAGCTGAATGAACAACCACAGATGAACCGTGATCTGTTTGTACGCCGCATTTTCCCTGAAGCTGATGATGTAGAACGGCCACTACCGCAGGCGGATCTTGATGCACTGATCGTAGCCTTCAGAGCAGTACTCAAACGTGTTAACGGTGAAGTAAGGCATCAAATCTTTACTGAACCGATGAACATGCGCGAGCAGATGGTATTTGTATTGCAGCATCTGCAGCATGGCAGCATACAACTTGATGCACTGCTGCATGATTCTCCCGGGCTCGATGCACTGGTTACCACCATATTGGCCATTCTCGAATTGTGGCGCCAGCAGAGCATTACTGTGCTGCAACGTGAACAGTTCGGGCCCATCATGTTGTTACCACGAGGTGATCAACAATGAATCATCTCACAGCCCAAATCGAAGCACTCATCCTGGCCAGTGATGAGCCGCTCACTGCACAGAAAGTGCGCGCACTGTTACGCAACAGTGCGGATAGCGAATCCAATTCCGATGATGCGCTTTCCGCCAATATTCGCGATGCATTAACTGAACTGGAAACACATTATCAGTCACGTGGCATCCGTACCATGCAGGTAGCCGGTGGCTGGCAATTCCGCACCGCCCCTGAACACGCCGAACTGGTACAGCGTTTATGGCAGGTTAAAGCCCCTCGCTTATCACGCTCAGCCCTGGAAACACTGGCTATCATTGCCTACCGCCAGCCCACTACGCGGGCTGAAATCGAAGCCTTGCGTGGCGTACGTGTCTCCAGTCAGATGATTGCCAACCTGCAGGAACGCGGCTGGATTAAAGTGATCGGACGCAAGGAAGTACCGGGCCGCCCGCACCTGTATGGAACCGGCAAACAATTTCTTGTTGATTTCAGCTTGAATGGGCTGAAGGATTTGCCTGATTCCAGTCAATTGTTCGATGGCGATGAACTCAACCAGGCCCTGTCAGAGCCGGAAGTAGTACAGCAAGAGCTAACAAACCAGCCCGTGCGAGTGATCAATCGAAAATGAACAGTAATGAGTAAGCAGGTAGTCACCAACAGAATTCAGATCATCAACATAGGACCCAATGAGCGATAAAACAGATCAAACGAAACAGAAACATCCAAAGCGCATCCGCGTGAAAACGAAACATGCGAAAGCAGCCAGGATGATGAACAAGCCACGCCCACAATCAAAGGCTGCGAGCAGCGCTACAAGCGCCGAGGGCACTGCAACAGGTGAACGCATTAATCGCTATCTGGCACGTTGTGGCCTCTGTTCGCGTCGAGAAGCGGATCGCTGGGTTGAGGCCGGGCGTGTTTCGATCAATGGTAACATCTGTAAAGAAGCCGGTACAAAGATCAAATCCGGTGACAGCGTCAGTGTCGATGGCAAACCCGTCGCACCGCAAGAGAGCTTTACCTATATTGTCTATAACAAACCTGCAGGACAACTCTGTTCACGCAAGGATGATGTACGAAAACGGCCGTTAATTTATGACACCCTTGATGTTGCTCCCAACGTACAATCCATCGGTCGCTTGGATATGGATACCGAAGGTCTGTTAATTCTTACCGATGATGGTGATCTCACCCGCTCTCTGACCAAACCTGGTGCCAAAGTACCGCGTGAATATCGTGCCCGTGTTGCTGGCCTTGTATCTCTGGAAACACTGGAAAAACTACGCCGTGGCAATTTTGATATTGGTAAAGGCGATAGCAGCGATGCCTGGGAAGTGACCGTCACCTCCGAATCGAAAGGACACACCTGGTTAACCATCGTCATTTATCGTGGCCGCTGGCGTGAAGTACGGCGCACACTCGAAGAGTGTGGTCATCCGGTCAGACGTTTGATGCGCACCCTGTTTGCTTCACTCAGACTCGAAGAGGGTATGCCGCGTGGCAGTTACCGCAATTTAAACCGCGCAGAAATCAAAAAACTGAAAGAACGCAGTGGAGAAAGCTGATGATCCTCTCACCATTAGAAGTGTATGAAAAGTTAAACAGTGCATATGGCTCGCAACACTGGTGGCCGGCGGAATCACCATTTGAAGTGATGGTTGGAGCTATTCTGACGCAGAATACCAGCTGGACAAATGTTCAGGCGGCCATCACAAACCTCAAAGAAAAGAACATGCTCAACCATGAAGCAATCGCCAACAGTGATATGTATGAGCTTGCCGAAATCATTCGCCCATCTGGAACGTATATGCAAAAAGCACGTTACCTTCAAGGTTTCGCGCTGTTTTATACAGAACAGGGAGAACGCAAAGGTTTGATGAAATGGCCTATGAGTGTACAGCGTACGCGTCTGCTTGGGCTTTATGGCATAGGGCCTGAGACTGCGGATTCCATCATGCTATATGCTCTGGATCGACCGATATTCGTGATTGATGATTACACTAAACGGCTGTTTGTTCGGCTCGGACATTTCGATTATATCCTTGGTTACGAGGCTATTCAGCATTATATCCAGCAACGCCTGCCTGAAAGTCTACCGCTGTTTCAGGAATTTCATGCACTCATTGTTGAACATGCCAAACGCCACTGTAAAAGCAAACCTGTGTGTGAAGCGTGTCCATTGTTCGATCAATGCCCTACGCCTGACAAATCACAGATAGATCATCAGTCGCTCAACGCTGATGTGGATTAACGCACCGGTTTCACTATCTGAACTGCCGCGAGAACCCGGTGTCTACCGCAGGTAGGTGCCACGCTTCGGTATAATGTATCACACCTTAACAACAACACCGAAGCCTGCCCTTATCCTTTCGTGGAAAGGCAGCAGAACATTTCTGGGAAATCTATTCCTTCCACTTATATAATTGATTGCGACGAACCCCTAAAGCTCTAGCCAGTTCTGTGACTTTCCGATCTCCCTGATTTAACAGGCGGACTGCTTCCTCTTTGAATTCTTTGGTATAAAACTTTCGGCATTTCATCTGACAGCTCCTTAGCTGTCCCCTAATTTAACTGTCCGTGAAAATAGGGCTAGCTCAAACTATCCCCGGATATCCTTTGCCTCTGCTTACCTCTATTACCAGTTCCATGGTGTAAACGTTCTATGCCAATCCCTACTGCCAATAAATTTTGTAGTCTTATTGTAAACATAACCAGATCCTTCTCCAATTCCAGTACCAACACTAACAAATACTCCCTTTGTTCCCTTATATGCTGATTCACCAGAGGCAGAAGTAGCGGCCACGACGCCTCCCCAAACAGGAAAAGCCTTCCCTCCAAGCGCGTCTCCAGCTGAATTGGCATGTTGTTGAATGCTTGGATCATTTCTGTAAGCATTTATTGTTATAGCAGCAGCAGTTAAGGGCAGCATAACAGCTCCTCCGGCCCTCATAATAGTTGTACCGGCCGCCATTGCTGTCCCATCTGCGGTGAGAGCCCCAACACCATAAGCCAGTGCGCCAGTGCCTTCGAGGCTAGACCCAATAACTGTAGGTATAATAAATTCAATAGGCATATCGCCTGATGCGGCATCGCGTATGCTTAAAATAGGACCAACTATTCCCGCCGCTCCTCTTGCAGCACCCCACCACGCACCAGTTGGTAGTTCAGTTGTTACCTGATGACCTTTCTGGTAATTCGCTAAAAGGTCCGCCTTAGTGTTTTGTGAATTAAACCCGTTTCCGCTTGCCGCTGCACCCCTGCTATTGCGGTACGACGCACGTCTCCATATTTCATTATATTCATCAGCATCCTTGCCATAAAACCAACCTTTAGGTCCAACCCCAGCTCGCTGGCGCAAGGCCTTTTCCGCATTATCTGCTTCTAACCAAATTTTTGTTTGGTTGTCTATGAAGCCTGCCTTCGCATTAGCAACAGATTGAGCAAGATTCTTTGCATCGTCTCCTGACCACCATTGCATTTGGCCCGGTAATGGTATGCCAGTTGGAGACCTTCGAACAAAAGCGGCATCTGATCCTCTTAACCCGGCTCTCATCGCTAGAGCACCGGAAAAAGCATTGCCTTTTTCACTCTCTTCTCGGTTCATTCCTAATGGGTCTTTATGTCCTATTGGATTACTTATAGTATAAGTAAATAGATTAGTACCATCAACCATACCCTTTGGATCACGCTGTACAAACCGACCAACCTTAGGATCATACTGCCGCGCTCGATAATCATACGTGCCCAAATCAACATCAAATTTTCTAGCTGTATAACGCCATGGATTTAAGATGTTACCATCGTCCGTTACAGTATTATCAAAAGCACCAAAGGGAAAATATCGATACTTGGCTATGTCTGTGCCAGTAATATCAGTCAAAAGCCGAACGGACCCAACTAGGTCATTATGATACCAATGTTCCTTATTTTCGGCAGCGATATGCAAAGGCCGGTCGATACCATCATCAAATACATATTGAGCTAAAAGACCACCATTGCGGTACTCGGAAACAATATCATCACCATCATGGATTAATTGAGTGAAGGTTCCCGCATCAACTCCACGTTCCAAAATTCGTCGTCCGGAAGCGTCATGCCAATATTCAGTTATTTCTTCGCCAGCGGCATCTTTTACGGCGACCAGCTTGTTCAGAGAGTCGTAGATATATTTTCTTTGCTCGTTGTCTTTCAAATTCCCGTTAGGATCATGAATAAAGTTGGTGCCATCGCGTGAGGTGTATTGATCCAAGGGATTGTTGGAGGAATAGTTAATGTCGGGGCCAATTTCCGGTCTTTCGAGTTCACGGTTGCCAACCAAGTCATAGTCGTAAGTTGGCAGGGTTTGGGGCAACTCAATTGAACCGAACAAAGCGTTGATGGTTGCTTGAGATTGAGGGATTGGATTCGCCAACTGAACGGTAACGGGCCCAAAGTTAGAAAGGTTGAATGATTCGTTGGTATCGGGTTTAAACTCATGCACCAGACGGTAAAGCGAATCATATGCAAAGCGTTCCGTGCGCGGGCCAGTGGGCAGCATATCATTGCGCACCCACACATTACTTGCAGCGTCATAAAGATATTGAATTGCCAACAATGGGCCATTCGGGCTGGCATGAGCAATTTCAATCACGCGACCGGCACCATCGTGATGATAAGCTGTGCTTGTACCATTGGAGGATAAACATTGGTTGCGCTGTTGTCCTGCGTAGGTCATCCGGCTAATGGATCGAACATCAGGGGAATTTGCATGGCCGGGATATGACGTGCCATTGGAAAGGTTTTGTATGTTGATCAACCGGTTTAACTCATCTCTCTCCATCTGAAGTCTTCGCCCATTTGGGTAGGTTAATCCTACCACAGCGCCCACACCGTCAAATTCACGGGAAATGACGAAGGGTGTTTTGAGCGGAGCCTCGTTGACCATAAACCTGATCGTTTCCGTCAGCGGCCAACTCAAGGAATTATAGCGATTGGAACAAATAGCAAAATCATTTTCCGCTACCGTCTGACGATTCAGGCCATCGTATTCGAAGCACTCAAAAGTAGCTCCGCCAATGTCCAGATCAGCAGGTTTTTCGCTAATATCAACATCGACGTGTGTGGTGCGGCTTAACGCATCCACAGTATAAATTCGCTGTACGCCGTTATTATCTTGGGTGCGAATGATGTTGCTATCAACATCATAGTCGGTGAGCATCTTGCTATCATCGGGATAGATGGTCGCCCTGGGGCGATCAAGATCATCGTATTGATAACGGGTACGACGACCCAATGCATCGATCACCGCAATAAGGTTACTGTTACGATCATATTCCTGGGATGTAGTCACTGGTATCGCAGCTGGTGTAACTGGCCCTAATCCGGTAGCAGTGAGAAACCGTGTTGAAGTGAGTGGCCGATTGAAGATATCGAAAGTGGCTTGCTGCTCATTCCCCAGAGCATCAATTTGGCGGACTGCATTACCGCGACTGTCATAAAAAACGCGGCTTGTATTGCCGAGGCTATCCGTACTGCTGGCCAACCGGTCAAGTTCGTCATAAGTGGAACTGCTGGCAAAAAACCGTTTACTAATTTCTGTTCCACCTTCTGCAAGTACTCGATCAATTTGATCGCTACGAATGACATTATTATGTTCATCATATTGAACACGGGTTTTGTTGCCCAGTGGGTCGGTGGAAGTAATCAATCGATCAAGGTTGTCGTATTCAAAATGTGTTTCGCGACGAAGTGGATCAACTATTTTTTCAACTCTTCCTTTAGCATCATAGAATGTAGTGGATTCAAGCAAGTCACCGGGGCCAGGTGAGTTTAATCTTGCCTCACTGAGTTCAGAAAGCTCAAATGGCCCAATCGGATCTTCAAAACGGTTTACTCCACTGCGAATGGCTTGATTGAGTTCATCGTATTCGGTTTCACTGCGTGCAAGCAGAAAGTAGCCACCCTCTTGTTTTTCAAACATACGCACACAGGTCACATTGCTGGCTTTATCGTAGTTCGTGCGGGTGACATGACCCAGCGCATTTTCTACAGAGATAACACGTCCAAAAGCATCAACCTCATGTGTCACCGGATTGCCTCGGGCATCAAAGGTGCGCCGCACACGTCCGTCTCCATCATAGTCAGTCCGAACAGTGGCGGCGTCCTCTGAACCCGCTCCGGAAACTTGGGTTATTGGCAGTTGGCGTTCATCGTACCGGATGCGCATCTGGTTCCCATTGGGCAGAATAGTTAAGTCACGCTTACCTGTGCAGTCGTATGTATGTTTTGTGACCAGATGCGCGGCAAGGTCAAGACCGCCAACGGTTGCTTCGACCAGATTAAACTCCTCATCGTAGCAGTAGGTAGCCACTGCTGAGCCACCTAGCTCTGGTTGCCCATTTTCATCTCTTAAATCGCTCTCTTCCCGTTCTAACTTACCGGTGCGGTCATAGAAGCGTCGCGTCTTAAAATTGAACGGAGCCGTAGATATGGTTTCGATAACCTGGTCGAGTTCGTTATACTCTGTGCGGGTTACAAATCGACCATCTGCTGCACCGACTGATTTTGGTAAGTGAACGGCGGTAACACGGCCAAGTTCATCCACCTCATTCCGCACCGTAATATCAAATCCGCCGACATCAGCTACAGTCTGCCGTAAATGCCCAAAAGACAACTTGCTTTGCTCATCGAAATAACTTAATTCAGTAATAACACCCACGGAATTAACTGAACGCAGCAGCCGACCTCGTGAATCGTAATCGGTGAACTGCTCCCGAATGAAAGGCCCAGGCAAACCATCGGGTAATATGGCTTGAGGATATTCAATTTTCGAAAGAAGTTTCTTGGTACCAAGATAGGTATACTTGGTCAGTGTATCTTGATGTCGAGAATGTTCGATTGGTTCAATTAGTTCCTCTGGGTCCGCGCTTTTGGTATAGCGAGGATCAGAAACGGTAAGTACTTGACCAAACTCTTCCTCATAGGTCATTTTGATGATGATATCCTGATCGCTGTTCGATATTGAGGTTGGAAATGGGCCAGCAATAATATCAGGGAAGTTTCCCCATTCTCCTTCGGTTTGTACAAAACTATTGAAAATCGCGTATCCACCACGCCGAACTATGTCCTGGATACGACCAAATGCCTGCCGTACCTGCCATGTTAATAAGTCTAAATGCAACTCATTGTTTTCTGTTAAACCGTGTTTGCGCACAAAATAGTCACGCCCATACAAATGTTGTGTAAAAATGCCTTCCGGGCTGAGTGAGGCGATCACATTGCCATCCCGATTATATCGATACTGTTCGGTTAGAGCGCGCGGCAGGCCATTCTCGATGACGCATTGTTCACGCCGCAATAAATTGCCAAACTTGTTATAAACGTGCCGCACTGGTTGCCCGTTACGTTCCACCAGGATTGTCTGGTGCATCGGGCGCAGTTCATCAGGGTAGTCAAAATCAAAGACCTGATCCACATTCTCATACTCAAAGCGATATTCACCCCCGCCTTGTCGCTGGCGTACAACGCGATTGAAATTGAGTAATCCGTGTGATGCGCCATATTCTGTTTCCAGATAAATCTGACCAGCCGCATCAATTATACGTATCAGGTTGTGCTGCAATGCTCCTGTGTGGAAGGCAGAGCTGTAATCATATTGAACTGTTAATCCACAAGCATAACGGTCGGTCTTCGGCGATGTGACGGCAATCAGGTCGCCAATGGAATCATACGTATAACTCCATTGACGACCTGTGTAGTCACGAATTAAACAGATACGCCCCAAAGAATCATACGTAAAAGAAAC
>CAYZJL010000019.1:0-18615 GCA_964478615.1 uncultured Zetaproteobacteria bacterium | reverse complement strand
AATCCCAATCAAGTTTATTGATGTATCACTTGAGCATACAGTAGAAATATCCCAAGCTCTGAATATCTATGCTTATGATGCATATCTTATTCAGTGTTCCCAACAAACAAGCACGCCTCTTCTCACCTTGGATAATGGCTTGAAAGTCGCGGCAGAGAAAATGGGAATTCATGTTTTGGAGGTGGAATAATGAGAGAATATAGCTTTACAGAAGCACGGCAGAATTTTGCATCTATTTTAGATGAAGCAAAAAATGAAGGTATTGTCTGCATTAAAAAGAGAGATGGTGAATCATTTTATATCAAACCTGCCAGCATTAAAAAGTCACCCCTTGATGTCACAGGCGTTGACCTTGGAGTATCTTCAGAAGAGATCGTTTCTTCCATTAGGGAGTGTCGTGAAAGAACATACAGCTAACCAAAGCATAGCTTCTCTCGAACAATATCTATGCGGCTTTGATGATATCGTTAAAATATAAGATACGTGTTCCTGGAGATCGAATGACAACCTCCCCTAATTTCAGGTCGCTTTCTTGTCAATTTACCTGACTTTATTTGTCACGCTAGGAAGCTCAGGATTTTTCCATGTTGTGCCGCTTGCGCTATCTTCAAGTATAATGCCATCAGCAAGCAATGCATTACGAATGGCATCTGCACGCGCAAAATCACGGGATTTTTTGGCTTCACTACGCTCAACAATAAGCGCTTCTATACGAGCAACATCTGCATCCCCACTCTGAAACCAGGCTTCGGCATCGTGTTGACCAATTGCCAACAGGTTAAGCATGGCGGTGAACTGAGCAGATAGCTCACTGACATCTTTCCCCTCATTCAAAGCCTTGTTCAAGGTACGATTGGTATCAAACAGGGCAGCCAGCGCTTCTGTGGTATTAAAATCATCATTCATTGCACTGCAGAAATCAGCGTTGAGCGGCGAGGAAAGAGCGCTAGCGCTATCTTCAGTGATGCGTTTCTTTGTCTCATAGAGACGATCCAAACCAGCTTTTGCAACATCCAGCGCACTATCAGAGAAGTCTAACGGTGAACGGTAGTGTGTGCCCAGAATAAACATGCGCAGCACTTCAGGATGATAGTTTTTGGTAACTTCCCGAATGGTAAAAAAGTTACCCAATGATTTGGACATCTTCTCAGCATTGATATTCACGAATCCGTTATGCAGCCAATAACGGGCAAAACCACCATCATTGGATGCACAGGCCTGAGCAATTTCATTCTCATGATGCGGGAATTTCAGATCCATCCCGCCACCATGAATATCAAAGGTGGTGCCAAGATGCGAGCAGCTCATGGCGGAACATTCAATATGCCAACCTGGTCTGCCCTGCCCCCACGGTGAATCCCATGCCGGTTCACCGGGCTTGGCCATCTTCCACAAGACGAAATCGAGCGGATCACGTTTACTCTCATCAACATCAACACGTGAACCCGATTCCAGATCATCAATATTTTTACCCGATAACTGACCATAGTGTTCAAAACTGCGTACCGCATACAACACATCACCAGAAGCGGAAACATACGCGTGCTTACGCTCTACCAGTTCAGCAATCATCTTCACCATATCCGGCATATGCGCGGTCGCACGCGGTTCATGCGTTGGCTGCAAACAGCCGAGCGAGCCAATATCTTCCTGGAACGCGGCAATCATCTCATTGGTAAGTTGATTGATATCAACACCACGTTCAATGGCGCGTTTAATTATCTTATCATCCACATCGGTGAAGTTACGCACATAGTTCACATCATAATCAAGCTCTTTGAGCCAGCGATTGATGATATCAAAAACAACCATCACGCGCGCATGTCCAACATGACAATAGTCATAGACGGTAACACCGCAGACATACATGCCCACACGGTTGGGCTCTAAAGGTTCAAACGCTTCTTTGCGCCGGGTTAAGGTATTATAAACAGACAGGCTCATGGGTTTATCCATCCTGAGCCGCTAACTGACGCGCATCTTCTATTCTGGCGACAATCGCATCGCTACCCAGAAAAGATACGACAGAGGACATATCAGGCCCATGTAGTGCCCCTGAGAGTGCAACGCGCAATGGCATAAATAGCGCTTTGCCCTTACAACCGCTCTTCTCTTTCACCGCCGCAGTCCAGCTCTTCCATTCCAAATCGGCACTCCAGGCATCGAGTGCATGCTGAAAAAATTCAGCCCCAGCTTCAGTTACCACAGGTATTGCTTCAGGCTCCAGAGCGGCATCCACATCCAGCAGCCGCTGAAACAGTGCCGCATCTTCAACACGCTCAAGGTTTTTCTCGATCAAGGTGGCAAAAGCAACCAATCGATCGTGTCCTACATCCGGAACGAAAGGCAGAAGCATTGGAATCAACAACTCACTATCAAGTTCATGCAACAAACGTGTATGCCAGCGCCACATCTCTTCATCCATCCACTTCACAGAACTGGTGGAAACATACTCAGCATCAAAATGCTCAGCCAGTTGCTCTGCAGTGTGGGCTTGCTCAGGCATATTCGGATGGCCCAAACGCCCCATAGCTTGTATCAGGGCACCTGCCAGCAACCCCTCTTCACGCAATGCAGCCACGCTGTGGCTACCAGTCCGTTTAGAAAGTTTAGCACCATCCTGCCCCAGCAACAGACCATGATGCAGATAATGTGGTGGCCTGTATCCCAACTGCTGCAGCATCCAGACCTGATAGGCGGAATTGGTCAGATGATCATCGCCGCGTACAGCATGGGTAATGCCATCCAGCGCATCGTCGATAGCATTGGGTAGTAAAAAGGTAAACGTGCCTTCGGAACGCACAACAACCGGATCATCCAGATCACGCTGCGCAAAAGTGATATCACCATGCAACAGATCGGAAACAACAACATCCCCATCATCAGCGTGGATACGCAGGCGCCAGACAAAAGGCTCTGACTGCGAGCGCGCATGTGACTCTTCACAACTTAGCGCCCGACAGCGTCCTGCATAACGCGGAGGTAAACCGCGTGATGAGGCCAGCTTACGATCTAGATTGAGTTGGGTTTCACTGCAAAAGCAACGATAAGCCATATCTTTTTCTGCTAATTGATCCAGTGACTTACGATGGTTGGCTGCATGTTTCGACTGAAACAGCACATCACCATCCCAATCCAGCCCCAACCAGTTAAGGTCCGATTCAATGGCATCAATATACTGCTGCTGAGAACGATCCCGATCGGTATCTTCAAATCGCAGTAAAAAACGACCGCCGTGTTTTCTGGCATATAACCAGTTGAGCAGTGCTGTGCGCACATTACCCAAATGTAATAGTCCTGTCGGAGATGGTGCAAACCGGGTAACTACCTGATTCATGACTATTTACCCCTTCCTTTAAGCGCCGGTATATCCGGCATAATCACCATATATTCATCCGGATGCACATAACCAAGTTCCCGATGCACCAGCTCTTCAAGTGCGCGCGGATCATCTCTGAAACGCAACACCTCTTTGGCTAATCGTTCACGTTCAACCTTCAGAGCCGAGATCTCAGCCTTGAGTTGTTGTAACTGAACCACTTCCTTCTGATATACCAGATATCCATAATCGGAGAACATAAGATTCCAGCACATATAACTTAGCCCAATCATGCCAGCGATCCAGAACAACCATTGGCCTACACGCTTCCCCACCCTGGTGCCCATTCAGTGGATGTTAGCCCCTGGAGAACGTAGAAATGCCAGCGAAACGCGCCGCACTACCAAGCTCTTCTTCGATGCGCAGCAACTGATTGTATTTCGCCATACGATCTGAACGGGAAGCGGAACCGGATTTAATCTGACCGGTTGCCATCGCTACAGCCAGATCTGCAATCGTTGCATCTTCAGTTTCACCAGAGCGGTGGCTCATCATGCAACGGTAACCGGCATCATGCGCCATATTCACAGCGGCAACCGTTTCAGACAAGGTACCAATCTGATTCACTTTCACCAATAGCGCATTGGCAATATTTTTATCGATGCCCTCTTTCAGAATAGCAGGGTTGGTCACGAACAGATCATCACCGACCAACTGCACACGCTCACCTACTTTTTCCGTCAATAGCTTCCAGCCATCCCAATCGTTTTCATCAAGACCATCTTCTACTGAAACCAATGGATACTGACGGCACAATGAATCAATCAAATCAACCATGCCGGCTGAATCCAGCTTGCGGTTACCTTCACCGGCCAACACATACTGACCATCATGATAAAATTCAGACGCAGCCATATCGGAGCAGATCACGATATCAGATCCTGCTTTCAGGCCGGTCTGTTCAATCGCTTCCAGAATAACAGTAATACCTTCTTCGTTAGAACCCAGATTAGGGGCAAAGCCACCTTCATCACCCACTGCAGTCACATGACCACCGGCTTGCAGTACAGATTTCAGTGCATGAAATACTTCCGCACCCATATCCAGTGATTCAGCAAAGCTTGATGCTCCGGCAGGTGCAATCATGTACTCCTGAAAATCAATGCTGTTATCAGCATGCGAACCGCCATTGATGACATTCATGCACGGTACAGGCAACAGGTTTGCATCTGCACCACCCAAGTAACGGAACAGAGATTGATCCAGTTCAACCGCTTGCGCTTTGGCCACAGCCATGGAAACACCAAGGATGGCATTCGCGCCCAAGCGCCCCTTGTTCGGCGTGCCGTCAAGTGCAATCAGTTTATCATCAATACCCTGCTGATCAGCGGCATCAAAACCCTTCACCGCACCAACAATTTCACCGTTCACATAAGCAACAGCCTTCTTTACACCTTTACCCCCCAAACGGGAGCCACCATCACGCAACTCAACCGCTTCACGGGAGCCTGTTGATGCGCCGCTTGGAACTGCGGCACGGGCAAATGCGCCGCTGGCTAATTTCACATCAACTTCTACAGTGGGATTACCACGCGAATCAAAAATTTCTCTAGCGTGGACGTTTACAATTTCACTCAATCTATTCTCCTGGTCGACCCCATTGCCGACACATCTGCATCTTATTTATGTATATTTTTTTGAAAAGGGCGTGAAATGTACGCAAATGTACATTAGCCGTCTATTAAATGTATGAATGTTTTACGCATTCAGTATTTATTATTCAGACAAATCACTTTTTGAACATCAAAGATGTTCATTCAGCTTTTACGATTTAACAACCTCATCAATCTGTTTCAAGGTTGTCAGCACTTCAGCCAGATCAGCCAGTGCCAGTGAATTCGGCCCATCAGATTTGGCCTGATCAGGATCAGGGTGTACTTCCATAAACAGCGCTGCCACGCCTGTTGCTACCGCCGCACGCGACAGACCAGGTACATATTCTCGATTGCCGCCTGTTGCACCACCCAAACCACCCGGTTGCTGCACAGAATGTGTCGCATCATACACAAGTGGTGCGCCAAATTCGCGCATCACCAATAGAGAACGCATATCGGATACCAGATTATTATAACCGAAACTTGCACCACGCTCGCACAACATAATGTTCTCATTGCCTGTTGCCTGCGCCTTTTCCAGCACGTGTTTCATATCCCAGGGTGCAAGAAACTGGCCCTTTTTGATATTTACCGGCTTGCCGGCTGCCGCCACCGCTTCAATAAAATCTGTTTGACGACACAAAAACGCCGGTGTTTGCAAAATATCAGCCACTTCAGCCACAGCGTTTACCTGATGTGCCTCATGCACATCGGTGACAACAGGCAAGCCCAGCTCATCTTTCACCCGCTGCAGAATACGCAAACCTTCATCCAGACCGGGCCCACGAAAACCATCTTTGCTAGTGCGGTTGGCTTTGTCGAAACTCGATTTAAACACCAGCGGCACACCACATGAATCAGCAATAACGGCAATGCTCTCCGCTGTTTTCAACGTGAAATCTTCACCTTCAATTACACATGGGCCTGCCAACAGCACCAAGGGCAGATCATTGGAGATGCGCAGATCAGCAACCGATGCAGTTGCCTGTGCTACTTCTTTTGTCTGTGTCATTGATCTGCAGCGGCCTTGCTGGCGCCAACAAAAGCAGCAAACAGCGGATGCGGCGCATAGGGGCGTGATAAAAACTCAGGATGGAACTGACAAGCAACAAACCACGGGTGATCCTTCACTTCCACCACTTCCACCAGCGAATTATCCGGCAAGGTGCCTGCAACAACCAATCCAGCCGCTTCCAATTGCTCACGGTAGGTGTTATTGAACTCATAACGATGACGATGGCGCTCACGGATCTCTTCCTGCTGATAAGCATCAAAAGTATGTGTGCCTTCAATCACACGACAGGGATAACCACCGAGCCTCATCGTGCCGCCCAGATCACTATCTGAACTGCGCTGAACGCGCGCCCCTTCCTGCTCCCACTCGGTCATCAGAGCGATCACCGGATGCTTGGCACGTTCATCAAACTCACTACTGATCGCACCTTCAAGACCTGCAACATTGCGTGCGAACTCAATCACTGCCAGTTGCATACCCAAACAGATACCCAAATATGGCACATTGTTCTCTCGCGCATAACGAATCGCTGCAATTTTACCTTCGGTACCACGTTGGCCAAAACCACCCGGCACCAGAATACCATCCATAGCCGCCAGACACTCCGTACCCTTTTTCTCAAGCGACTCGGCATCAACATAGTCAATCTTCACACGCACTTCATGTGCCATGCCACCATGAATCAGCGACTCATTGACCGATTTATACGCATCCGCCAACTCAATATATTTACCAACCATGGCAATACGAATTTCCTGTTTTGGCTCGCGAATGCGACGGCAAATATCTTCCCATACCGATAGATCCGGTTCTACATCGTCCATGTGAAAATGTTTCAACACAGCCGAGCCTAATCCACCCTCACGCAATTTAAGTGGAACACCATAAATCGTATCCACATCAGGCGCATCAATTACAGCCTCCCTGGCTACATTACAGAACAGGGAAATTTTATCTTTCTGCCCCTTCGGAATCGGGTGCTCGGAGCGACATAACAACACATCAGGCTGAATACCGATTTCACGTAACTGTTTCACCGAATGCTGAGTAGGCTTAGATTTAATTTCACCCGCTGATGCAATATAAGGCAGTAACGTCAGGTGAATATAGGCGGTGTTCTTGCGGCCCAGGTCAAAGCGCAGCTGACGAATCGCTTCCAAAAACGGCTGTGACTCAATATCACCAACAGTGCCGCCAATCTCTACCAGCGCAATATCCACATCATCGGAACGTAGTGACAGAATAGCACTCTTGATCGCATCGGTAATATGTGGAATCACCTGCACGGTTGCACCCAGATAATCACCACGTCGCTCACGACGAATCACCGATTCATAAATACGACCGGTAGTGAAATTGGAACGTTTGGACATCGTTGCATGCGTAAATCGCTCATAATGCCCCAGGTCCAGATCCGTTTCTGCCCCGTCATCGGTGACATACACCTCACCATGCTGAAACGGACTCATCGTACCAGGATCCACATTAATATAGGGGTCAAGTTTCTGCATAGTGACACGCAAACCACGTGCTTCAAACAGGGCTGCAAGACTTGCCGCAGCAATGCCTTTCCCTAGCGAAGAGACCACCCCGCCGGTAACAAAAATAAATCGTGTTTTCTTACTCGAATGATTATCCATAACGGCGTCGCAAGTTATCAGAAGCTCTCTTCTCTAGCCACCACATTCAGCCCACCCAACGGCGCGCATTGCGGAACATGCGCAGCCATGGGCCATCTTCAGCCCACTCATCAGGTCTCCAGGAGAATTGACTGGTGCGGAACAGACGTTCTGGATGCGGCATCATGATGGTAAAGCGACCATCAGCTGTCGTGAATCCGGTCAACGCATCCGGTGAACCATTCGGATTATGCGGATATGTATCAGCAACTTGTCCATCAGCGCCTAAATAACGTAACGCACTTACCGCTTGCTGAGCCTGCTCTTCCACATCGAAAGAGACTCTTCCTTCGCCATGTGCCACAACCAGTGGCAATTTGGAGCCCGCCATACCAGCCAGAAAAATCGATGGCGACTCAAGCACTTCAACCTGCAACAGACGCGCCTCGAACTGTTCGGAGCGATTGCGCTCAAAACTCGGCCACTGTTCTGCACCCGGAATCATCGATTTCAGACCGGACATCATCTGGCAACCGTTACAGACACCCAAAGCAAAGGTATCAGTGCGATGGAAGAATGCGCTAAACTGATCACGGGCGCGTGCATTATAGAGCACTGAATTGGCCCAGCCGCGACCCGCACCCAACACATCACCAAAGGAGAAACCGCCACAAGCCACAAGCCCCTGGAAATCTTCCAGGTTGATGCGTCCGGCAATCACATCGGACATATGCACATCGGTACAATCAAAACCGGCACGATCAAATGCAGCGGCCATCTCAACCTGACCATTCACACCCTGCTCACGCAATACAGCCACTTTCGGGCGTGGACTACCTTCAAATTCAGCACACACATCTTCAGCCGGATCAAAAGAGAGATCAGCAAACAGCCCCCCATTCTCCCTGTCGGCAATGGCATCAAAAGCTTCTTGCGCACAATCAGGATTATCGCGCAATGATTGCATTCTGAAACTGGTTTCTGACCAAAGCTGCTGCAACGACTGCACATCAGCTTCAAACACTGTCTCTTTTTCGTGGCTCAGCAGAAGTGAGCTATGCTCGGCTGGATGGCCAATAATATGTGCGACATGTGCTAAACCGGCATTGCTCAATCTGGACAACAGAGCTTCACGATCAGCCCGTTTAATTTGAATCACAGCACCAAGCTCTTCATTAAACAGCGCCGAGACCACATCATCACCCAACGCTTCCAGATGCACTTTCAGACCACATCGCGCAGCAAAAGCCATTTCAGCCAGCGTGGCAAACAGACCACCATCGGAGCGGTCATGATAGGCCAAAAGCAGCCCTTCACGATTCAGCTCCTGAACCGTGGTGAAGAATGATTTCAATAGCACCGCGTCATCCACATCGGGCACATCGTCTGCCGTCTTACCATACACCTGCGCCAGTGCAGAACCACCCAAACGGTTTTTACCACCGCCCAGATCCAGCAGGATCAAATCGCTGTCGCCCTGATCAAGCTTCAATTCAGGTGTCAGGGTTTTGCGCACATCAGTGACTGGCGCAAACGCAGACACGATCAGTGACAGCGGTGAAATCATTTCACGTGTTTGATTATCGCCATTGTCATCTTGCGTCTGCCAAACCGATTTCATGGAGAGGGAGTCTTTACCAACCGGAATAGAGATACCGAGCGCAGGACAGAGCTCCATACCAACAGCTTTCACCGTATCATACAGACGTGCATCCTCACCTTCGTGACCACATGCAGCCATCCAGTTGGCGGAAAGTTTGATATCACCAATCTTTTCAATCGCGGCCGCCACCACATTGGTCAGCGCTTCACCCACAGCCATACGCCCTGATGCTGCCGCATCAAGCACTGCAATCGGTGTGCGCTCGCCCATACTCATCGCTTCACCGGCATAACCGCTGTAATCACGCGTAGTCACCGCCACATCTGCCACCGGCACCTGCCACGGGCCAACCATCTGATCACGCGCCACCATACCTGTGATGGAGCGATCACCAATAGTGATAAGGAACTCTTTACTGGCTACGGCAGGTAGTCGCAGCACCCGTTCAACTGCATCTTTCACATCTATCGCACCCACATCAAGCGCCACAGATATAGTTGGCGCATGGTTCACATCACGCGTCAGCTTTGGCGCTTTACCGAGCAACATATCGAGGGACAAATGAACCGGCTGACCTTCAAGCTGCGGGTCATTCACGACCAGGTCACGTTTCTCTGTGGCATGCCCCAGCACAGCAAACAGGCAGCGTTCGCGCTCACACAATGCGGTGAACAGATCGCGTGATTCAGGCGCAATGGCCAGCATATAACGCTCTTGCGCCTCATTACACCAGATCTGCATCGGGCTCATACCCGGCTCCATATTGTGTACGGCACGCAGGTCAATCCAGCCACCGCGTCCGGCATCATCGACCAGCTCCGGCACTGCATTGGAGAGGCCACCGGCTCCGATATCATGAATAAACAGAATCGGATTGGCATCTCCCATCTGCCAGCAGCGATCCAATACTTCCTGGCAACGGCGCTCCATCTCCGGGTTGCCGCGTTGCACAGAATCGAAATCCAGTGATTCCGCATTGGAACCGGTATCCATACTTGATGCAGCACCGCCACCAAGACCGATCAGCATGGCTGGGCCACCGAGTTGAATAATCAAGCTGCCTTCAGGCACTGCGTTTTTATGCACATGGCGTGCATCGATATTGCCCACACCACCGGCGATCATGATCGGTTTGTGATAACCGCGTAGCTCTGAGCCATCACTATCGTTAGAGATGTCTTGTTCATACGTACGGAAATAACCACACAGATTGGGGCGACCAAATTCATTGTTAAATGCTGCCGCACCGATAGGCCCATCAATCATAATATCGAGTGCTGAAACAATGCGATCAGGTTTACCATAATCCACTTCCCACGGCTGTTCAAAGCCAGGGATACGCAAATTAGAGACTGAAAAACCACACAGTCCAGCTTTTGGCTTGGAACCGATACCAGTTGCACCTTCATCTCTAATTTCACCACCGGAACCGGTAGCGGCACCTGCAAATGGAGAAATCGCCGTCGGATGATTATGTGTTTCAACCTTCATCAAGATATGCGTCTCATCATCATGAGCACGATAATGGGTATCCACATCAGGATAAAAACGCTGCGCTGCACCGCCCGCAATCACCGATGAGTTATCACTGTAAGCCACCAGCGTACCTTCTGGATTCAACTGATGCGTATTGCGGATCATGGCAAACAGGGAGCGCCCCTGCTCTTCTCCATCAATCACCCAATCCGCATTAAAAATTTTGTGGCGGCAATGCTCAGAGTTGGCCTGCGCAAACATCATCAGCTCGGCATCAGATGGATTGCGTTTGAGTGCTGTGAAATTTTCCAGCAAATAGTCAATCTCATCTTCAGCCAGCGCCAGGCCTAACGCACGGTTGGCTACTTCTAATGCTATGCGACCCTCACCCAATATATCGATTGTAGCCAGAAGAGCCGCGTCATGATGGGCAAACAGTTGAACCAGCTCATCCACATCGGATAACAGTGACTCTGTCATGCGGTCATGCAGAAGTGCTGCTACTGCGGCATGCTGATCATGGCTGACGCCTGAAATATGATAAGCAATACCACGCTCAATGCGAACCAACTCAGGCAATCCGCACAAGCTGGCAATGTCCGTTGCCTTGGATGACCAGGGGCTGATAGTACCAACACGAGGAACCACAAGCGTCAAATCATCAGAGAGATGATCAATAAACAATTCAGGGGCATGACCAAGCAGCTTAGCCAGAAGCTCAGTCTGCTCTGGCTGCCAGTTTTCTGTCACTTCAGCCATATGGATAAAGTGCGCCTGCACATCTATAACAGCAATGCCCTGTGCCGCTAAAACCTTAAACAATTTATCACGTCGAAAGTCAGGCAAGGCATCCTGCCCTTTTAACGTAATAATGTGAGTTATGGGGATGGCTTTAGTCATGCCCGTACCCTAAGATATAGAGACTGGAAACCAAGCATAAAATAGGAAGTGCTTGCGCTCACCCAGATCAACCGTTGCGATAATATCAGCTCCAATATGCAGAACGCGTAAAAATTAAATTGTTTTTACTGGCATTCTGTTGTGCACACCTCTACAGTGCGTCGTGCAAGACATGGTTGTTGTAAGTGTTTGTTGACCAATCCAGAAGCTTCTTCTCGATTTTCTCAGTAACAATCTTCATTCAACATGCTGCTAAAACAAAAATCGAGGTACATGAAAAATGGCTACAGGAACAGTTAAATGGTTCAACGACACTAAAGGTTTCGGATTTATCGCACAAGATGACGGCGGAGATGACGTATTTGTTCATTTCTCAGCAATTCAGAACGAAGGCTTCAAGTCTTTGGCTGAAGGTCAGAAAGTTGAATTTGAAATCGAAGATGGCCAGAAAGGCCCACAGGCTCGTAACGTAATCGGTCTGTAAGACAACCAGGAACCTATTCCTAGCCCCGCCTGCTTTCAGGCGGGTTTTTTTTGCTCTGAGTAATAAACTGATTGAAACTTGAGCCTCCATCACACCTCGGTCATGATCGCCACATGAAGATTGTAACCTGGAATGTAAACTCATTAAATGTTCGTTTAGCGCATGTGCTAAAGTTTCTTGCGGAAGAGAAACCAGATGTGCTCGCCCTGCAGGAAACCAAGACAGTGGATAACAACTTTCCGCACGAAGCCATTCAAGCGGCGGGTTATCAAGTCTCCTTTTCCGGGCAAAAAACATATAATGGTGTTGCTCTGTTAAGCCGTTCGAACATCAGTGATGTTGTGGTAGACATCCCAAACCTTGATGATCCTCAGCGCCGTCTGCTTGCGGCCAGCATTGATGGCGTTCGCATCATTAATATCTATATCCCCAATGGCCAGGCCGTAGGAACAGAAAAATACGACTACAAATTCCGCTGGCTGAACGCTTTTCGGGACTATCTCAACACAGAACTAACCAAACATAAGCATGTCGTGGTGCTGGGTGATTATAATATTGCTCCAACAGACCAAGACATTCACGACCCTGATCGCTGGAGAGGCAAAATTATGTGCTCTGATGCTGAACGCGCATGGTTTCAGTCTCTGCTGAGGCTCGGGCTAACAGATGCTGTCAGGCACAGTCACCCTGATCAGCCCATGCACAGCTGGTGGGATTATCGCATGAATGCATTTCGACGACATTGGGGCATTCGCATTGATCACCTGCTCGCAACAGCCTCAATGGTTCCCCTACATGCCGGTGTCGCCAGCGCATACAGAGGCCTGGAAAGGCCCAGTGATCATGCTCCGGTATGGGTGAATTTCACACTCACACGCTAAGCTATTCTTTTTAAAACAACTATTCTTCAATGTTTTCAATTAGTTGAACGCGCCTTTACCTGCATCTATTCTAACACTATCCTCGCCACTTAGTTTTTGAGTAGCGGAGTGTTTATGCTGCAACGTTTATTTGGGTTTTTTTCCCGTGATATATCTATTGACCTTGGTACTGCCAATACGCTGATTTATGTGCGCGGAGAAGGTATTGTGCTTAACGAACCGTCTGTAGTCGCCATTCATACAGGCGGCGGCAGAAACCATCGCCGTGTATTAGCTGTGGGAAGAGATGCCAAACGCATGCTGGGCCGTACGCCCGATAGCATTCAAGCCATTCGCCCCCTTAAAGATGGTGTGATCGCTGATTTTGTAGTTACAGAAGAGATGCTCAAACAATTTATTCGCAAAGTACATGACCGCACTTGGGGCATCCATCCCCGCATTGTGATTTGTGTACCGTATGGCTCCACACCTGTTGAGCGCAGAGCCATTCGTGAATCAGCTTTGTCTGCTGGCGCACGTGAGGTATATCTGATCGAGGAACCAATGGCGGCAGCAGTTGGTGCTGATTTACCGGTAACTGAAGCATCTGGATCCATGGTTGTGGATATTGGTGGTGGCACCAGTGAAATTGCAGTGATCTCTTATGGCGGCATTGTCTATTCGCGCTCTGTTCGAGTGGGTGGCGACAAAATGGATGAGGCCATCATTAATCATTTGCGCCGCAAGTATAGCCTGTTGGTGGGCTCGCCCACGGCAGAAAAAATCAAAATCAATCTGGGCAGTGCATTTCCACAGGAAACACGCCGTGAAATGGAAGTCAAAGGGCGTGACCTGATTAATGGCGTACCTAAAATTCTACTGCTGGATGACTCTGAAATTCTTGAAGCACTGACTGAATCCGTGAATGCGATTATTGAAGGCGTAAAAGTCTGTCTGGAACGCACACCGCCAGAACTGGCTGCCGATATTGTTGATAAGGGAATTGTACTGACTGGTGGCGGAGCCATGCTGGTTGGGCTTGATCAGTTATTGCGTGAAGAAACTGGCCTGCCAGTGACCATTGCTGAACAGCCACTGGATTGCGTGGTACTGGGCAGTGGTCGAGTTCTTGAAGAGCTTGATCGCATGCGAGGCGTTCTTTTCGAAGAGTAAATCGACGGATGATTTGATTGATATGTCACCCATTGCTTCTTACCAAAGCCACTATTCATGATATTTACAGAACGCAGTCACAAGCTGTGGCTCATTGCCCTGTTGCTTATTGGGCTGTTCGCTATCTCGCGTCTGTTTGCCGGCTCCAGCGCGATGCTGACGATGTGGCCAGCTTTAGAGGTGCTGCATGCGCCCGTGCAATGGTGGCAGTCGGTAGACCTCTGGTTCGTTGAACGACAGAAGCTACAACAGCAATACCTGACACTTGAAAAGAAAGCTCAGGATCAAGCTGCTGTCATTCAGGAAGTAAACAACCTGCGCGAAGAAAATAGACAGCTCAGAAATATCCTTGAGATTTCAAATATTATTGGTTACCGCTGGCATGCTGCCAAAGTACGTGGCCGTAGCCCTGAGCTAATGAGCCAGCGCCTGATTTTACAGGTTCCTGATGTATCAAAAGACGATGTCATTGTATCCAGTGAAGGCCTGGTTGGTGTCATCGACTCGATTACACTAAACTATGCTACTGTCAGAACCATTTTCGATGCTTCCCTGGCAGTACCTGTCACCATTCCAGGCACACAACTCATAGCACTATCTCGTGGCCAGGGTGACAGCCTGTCGATTGACTTCATCCCCCTGGAAATTGCGCCGCGAAGAGGCCAGGTGTTATACACCAGTGGTGCAGGTGGCCTCTTCCCTGCCGGCATTGCAGTTGCAGTGATTACCGATGTTCAACCCATTGCAGGGCAACTCTTTGCCAAGGTATCGGCTATACCCATTGCACACTGGCAGCGCGACAACTGGTTAGCGGTTGCATCGCAATTGCATTCCATTCAATCGTTTACCACGCCATGATGATTATCACGATCATCCCATTGCTTGCTCTGCTCGGCATCAGTCTGAACCTGGCATTTTCAAGCACCATGAGCCAACCTGACTGGGCCCTAGCACTATTGCTGGCTAGCCTTCTGGCGCACCGCAACAACTGGATCTGGGTACTGCCCTGCGCCCTGATTCATGATTTGATACTGTATTGGTCACTTGGCACCATAGCACTGATGATGGCAATCATTCCATTGGCAATGATTTACCTGGATCAGCATCTTGGAGCAGGGCTGCCTCAACGCATTGCACTGATGCTCGTAGCAACCTTAGCCCTGCCTGCATTGGGGTGGGATCTGCAAGCATCGGCATTAACCTTATGCTTGTGTGTGCCGGTATGGCACCTGTTAACGAGGCAATATGCGCAACAAGCAACTTGAAGTCCGTCAGCGCTTTAATATGCGCATGGTTTGCTTTTTTGCGGCAACGCCCCTGTTCCTGGGTCTACTGCTCTTTCAGATCATGCAACTGCAATGGTTTGAGCATGAAAAGTACCGTTTACAGGCTGATCAAAACCGCCTGAATATCATCCCCATTTTACCTGTAAGAGGTGAAATTGTTGATGCGCAAGGTAACGGTTTGGCGATTAATCACATTGATTACAGAGTTTCATTGATCCCTGAAAGGGTCAAGAACCTTGAGGCAACACTGCACACGCTTGCTCAAGCTCTGCATTGGACAGAACATAAAGTCGCACTACTGCGAAAAAGAATTAAACACACCCGCCCAGATCGCTCTGTCTTGCTGGATGATAAACTACAGTGGTCTGATGTCTCTCCGCTTACAGCAAGGCTGCATCACTATCCAGGTGTCAATGTAGAGGCAGGTAGCTATCGCCAATATCCCTTTGCCGATCTTACCTCACATATCATTGGATACCTCTCACTGGCCAATCCAGACGATGTTGATGCTGGCTTCTTACCCTCTGAATTTATTGGTCGCACCGGCATTGAAAAATCTTTTGAAGCATCTTTACATGGCCGATTGGGACACCAGCGTGAAGAGGTGGATGCGCATGGTCGCCGCATCGCGGTGATCAATCGCATGGCGCCAACAATGGGGAAAACTATTCAACTGGCTCTGGATACGGATATCCAGCAAGCTGCTTCCGATGCACTTGGTGAACGCACTGGTGCTGTGGTGGTGATGGACGTCAAAACCGGTGGTATTATTACCATGTTAAGTAAACCAGGCTATGACACCAATCAGTTCATCACCGGGCTTGAGTCAGCACAGTGGCAGGAGTGGTTAAACAACCCTGAAAAACCTCTGCTCAACCGGGCTACGCAAGCAGCATATCCACCAGCCTCAATATTTAAACTGGTAACTGGGCTGGCAGGGCTGAGTCATGACGCCCATTTGGCAGAAGGCTCAACGTTTTGCCCCGGTTATGTCGAATTTTCTGACCGCAAATTGCATTGCTGGAAACGTCGCGGTCACGAAACAGTCTCTTTGCATAAAGCATTGGTACAATCCTGTGATGTCTATTTTTATAAATTGGCAGATCAATTAGGCATGGGGGTCATTAGTGATGCAGCACTCGCATGGGGCCTGGGTGAGAAAACACATATCGACCTGCCCCCTGAGTCACGTGGCATTATTCCGGCCCAAAGCCCATACATGATGGCCGCCATCAAAAACACCCAAAGCCGGCGTAAAAAATGGTTCCGTGGTGAAACCATGATCACCGGCATAGGCCAGGGTGCGTTGACCACCACCCCATTGCAAATCGCGCGTTTGGCTGCTGCCATTGCCAATGGAGGTTACATTCTTAAACCACAGGTATTGGCACACATGCAACCTGAGGTACTGCATCAGGTGAATGTAAAGGCCGAACATTTACAGATCATCCGATCAGCCATGCGTGATGTGGTGCTTACAACGGCAGGAACTGCGCATAAAGCTCTCGGTCAAGCCGCTTGGAGTTCGGCAGGTAAAACGGGTACGGCGCAAGTAGTAAAACTCTCCAGCAAAAAGAAAAACAGCTTAAATGCTAAGGAGATCCAGCAACACCATAAAGATCATGCATGGTTTATGGGTTATGCCCCCTATGAAAACCCTCAAATTGCCATCGCAGTATTTGTTGAGCATGGAGGCCATGGTGGTAGCGCTGCTGCGCCTGTAGCTGCAGCAATCATTCAAGCCATGGCTGACAAGCAGGCCCTCATATCTCATCAAATCTTGCACGACAACAACAGTCTCATGGCAACGGCATCCGGCTTATGAAGCGTCTACTGCTCTCACTCGACTGGGTATTGCTCTCCTGCCTGTTGAGCCTTGCCGCTTTGGGCTTATGCGTGCTCTATGCAGCACTCTATCAAGGCGACATCGGATTATGGCACAAACAAGTCATATTCTGGGCCGCTGGCATGAGTGGTTTTGCGCTACTCTGCTTCCTGCCGTTACGCATGTTAGGCCTGGTGAGCTGGCCTATGTATGCAGTCGGACTGTTACTACTGATGCTAATTCCTATCATCGGCGATGTGCATATGGGCGCACGCCGCTGGCTCGACTTGGGCGTTGCGAACATACAACCGTCAGAAATCATGAAATGGGCGATGATGTTTGTACTGGCCAGTTGGTTTGCGACACGCGAAGCCAGGGGCCTGGTCAATATCGGTATTCCTCTGCTACTGGTTGCCGTACCAGCAGCCCTGATTGTCAGCCAGCCTGACCTTGGCACAACGTTGGTGCTGTTATTCGCTATGATTGCATTAATGATTGCAGCCGGCCTGCCATGGCGCTTGTTCGGACTGGCTGTAGCCGCAGGTATTGCATCCTTGCCAGTGCTTTGGCACTTCATGCATGGTTATCAAAAACAACGCGTACTCACCCTGCTAGACCCTCAATCAGACCCCCTGGGGGCTGGTTACCACGTGATTCAGTCCAGTATTGCGATCGGCTCCGGAGGCTTGTTCGGCAAAGGATTTCTGCAAGGAACGCAGGCGCGGTTGCACTTTCTGCCCGAGCAACATACCGACTTCATATTCTCTGTACTGGCAGAAGAAGGGGGCTTGATTGCCGTGATCCTGTTGCTTGGACTCTATGCTGTATTAATTTCTCGCATCCTGTTGATTGCTCAGCGCGCCCACAGTCGTTTTGCATCCATGTTATGCATAGGTGTTGCTGCGATATTCACTATATATATTACTGTCAACATCGGCATGGTATCCGGGCTCTTTCCTGTCGTTGGCCTACCCCTTCCCTTTATCAGCTATGGTGGTTCGGCATTAGTAACCATGCTTGCCGCACTTGGCCTGGTTATGCGCGTGGCCATTGAATCACATGAAAAAATACCATGGCAACGCCCCGGCAGCCCACTGGCCTAGTACAGCGTCCAGATTATATTGACGATTCAGAGCCCGCCTAATGCGCCAGGGCAAGGCACACTACGCAGATCATGGCATGCCCTGCTCAAGCAGTGTAACACAGCACTGGTGCATTAGGCAGGCTCCCTTCGGGCGGTTCGAGATGGCGCTATCTGCGTTGTTGAGCTCCCTTGAATGAGCTATGGCTAGTCCTGCGGTCGCTGGCCTAGGAGTCTGTCGGACTTTCCCGTCGATATAGTCAGCAGCTGATTGTAGTAGAGTATTTGTAGGTTAAAAAAAGGGGGTGGGTATGGCAGT
>CAYZJL010000018.1:0-19325 GCA_964478615.1 uncultured Zetaproteobacteria bacterium | reverse complement strand
GAAGCAGTCTAGCTTAACTTCAATATCAATCGAGTCCCCATCGACCAACCGTCTGCTGCATTTCGAGCTATTCAGTTGTGTCTGTCATGATCTCAGCTCTCTGGATGCTGAATCAGCCCATGTTTGGGTGCCAGTCAACAGATTGCATGACTACCCCATGCCAGTTGCCAACGATGCTTTTATCGCAGTACTTGAAAGCCAGTTTGGGATTTAAGATGAGACTACTGTTTTTGCAAAGTAAGATGTGAAATGCTAACGTATGCTCAGGAGAGCAGTATATGCAGATTCTCGAGGGTTCATCAGATAAGCGTGATGCCTATGATGCTGTTGGCGAAGCAATTTGTGGCTGGGGTGATGATATTTCTCCCGATATATTGTTTGTGTTCCATTCATCTGCCCAAAATCCACATCACGTGGCGGCAGCACTTTACGAGCGATTTCCGAATAGTTTAATCGTCGGTTGCACTACAGCGGGAGAATGGCTTACAGGACAACATAAAAACAGTGCGCTGGTACTTTCTGCCATCACTACGACCGCCATCCACTGGGCTGTAGATGTCATTGAAGACCTTAACCTGCCTCCTGCCGATAGTGTCAAAAAAGCGTGCTCTGCATTGCTACAACAGTTAAATATAACAACGGCTGAGCTGAGCCCCGAAAAGCATTTCTGTCTGAGCTTTTTCGATGGTTTGAGTGCGCGTGAAGAACCATTCATTGCAGCCATGGCCAGAGAACTGGGGGATGTTCCATTGCTTGGCGGTTCTGCCGGTGATGATCTCAAATTTGACCATGCCTTTGTGATTGCCAACGGTAAGGCTTATCAACATGCGGCTCTATTCATTCTGGCTGAGAGCAATATTCCTTTTCACACCATCAAACATCAGCATTATATCCCCGGCGTTCTCGATGTGGTGATCACCAAAGCGGATGTGGATAAACGTCTGGTTTATCGGCTCGATGGCATGACCGCAGCTGATCGCTATGCCCAATTACTGGGTTTGGACGTGGAGGCGCTGACACCGCAAATATTTTCGGACAATCCACTGACCTATCCTTATGGCAATGAGTGCTACGTACGCGCTCTCAGGCGCGTTTGCGAAGATAATTCGCTTGAATTCGGCTGTGCCATTGAAGAAGGCATGGTACTGAATGTGTGTGAACATCAGAATATGGTAGCAGAATATGATAAACTCATCGCTGAGTTTCAGCAGCACACAGGCAAAGCAGAGTTGCTGCTTGTCTGCAACTGTATTTACCGCGCTTTAGAAGGTAGTAGCATGAATGTAAATCAGCTATTGGCAGACAAAACATCTGCGATTACCGATCATATGATCGGCTTTGATACCTATGGTGAACAGTGGCAGGGGTTGCATGTGAATCAAACACTGGTCGCACTGGCACTTGGTTCGAAATGAGTGATCAAGGCTTAGATAAGCTGCCCTCAACAGAGCAGCTACAAAAGCAACTTGAAGCAGCACAGGAAACGATTCAAGCCTTAACTAAACGCATGCGCCAACTGGACAATAATGCTGCACAACTGCCTTTCCAGAAGCAGCTGCAATCGTATCAGCAGCGCATTGCAGAAAAGTCCGAAGCATTGCAGAAAGCTGAGAACTGGTCTGAACTGATCGTTCAAAACGCCATGGATGGCATTATCCGACTTGATCATCAAGGCTTCATTCAATCATGGAATCCAATGGCAGAGCAGATGTTTGGCTATCATGAAACTGAAATGCTTGGCATGTTGATTGAAGATACCTTGCTTCCCAAACGCCTGTATGCTGCCAATCTGAGTAACTTTCGCCGCCATTTAAAACGTGGCCGAGGTGCATTGATGAACCAACGCATTGAAGGTGTGGCGCAATGCAAGGATGGTTCTGAGTTGCCCGTCGAATTTGTCGGTTCAGTGGTGAAACAGGGTGACGTGTTGTCCTATGCTATGGTTTTTCGTGATATCAGCGAACGCAAAGATGCTGAACAAAAACTGCGTGATTCACATGCCAATCTGGAGTTGATGGTGGCAGCACGAACGGGCGAGGTTCGAGAACTGGCCGCCATTATTGAGGCCACCAGCAGTTTTGTGGGTATGGCAGATTTGCAGGGCAATATTTTGTATGTCAATCCGGCTGGCCGGGATATGGTCGGGCTGAATCATGAAAGTGATTTAAAAGCACTGAGTTTTGCAAACTTTCATGATGCTGAAACCTGCCGTTTGCTGCATGAAGATATATTTCCGCAAGCAGTAAAGCTGGGTACATTTGAAATAAATTGTGACTTCACTGATCAGCGTGGTGTAGTCATTCCTACCAATAGCGTATTCATGTCTTTGCCAGGCCAACAGGGGAAACCAGCCCGTCTGGCGGTGATCGCACGTGACCTGCGTCAGGAGATTGCCTTACAAAAACAGGTGGAACATGTCGATAGGCTTGAATCACTTGGCGTACTGGCTGGTGGTATTGCACATGATTTCAATAATATCCTCACTGCTATCATCGGTAATACAGGTATGGCCAAACGCAAAATAGATACCTATTCACCGGGGCAGGAATATCTGAAACAGATTGAGCAATCCAGCCTGCAAGCTGCCAACCTGTGCAAACAGATGTTGGCCTATTCCGGTAAAGGAAACTTTGTGGTTCAACCCATTAATCTGACCAAGCTCATCACGGAAATGCATGCGCTACTGCTGGTATCGATTGATAAAAGCGTTGTGCTAAAGGTGGATCTGAATGATGCGCTTCCGGCAGTGGATGCAGATATCACCCAGATTCAGCAAATTGTCATGAATCTGGTCATTAATGGCTCAGAAGCAATCGACAAACATAGCGGTGTTATCACTATCGCCACAGGTATCATGCAAGTGGATGAACAATATCTGCAACATTCCATCCATAAACCAGAGCTATCAACGGGTCGTTTTGTCTATCTGGAAGTTTCGGATTCGGGTTGCGGTATGGATGCTGAGACCAGTAAGAAAATATTTGATCCATTTTTCACCACCAAGTTTACCGGTCGAGGATTAGGGATGAGTGCTGTACTCGGCATTGTTCACGCCCATAAAGGCTTGCTTAATCTCTATTCTGAACCCAATAAGGGAACGACATTTAAAATTGCACTGCCTATCTCATCTTCGCATGAGGCAGTCCAACCTCAGGTTGATAGCACACGACCTTCAGGCAAAGCAGAAGGCGTGATACTGATCATTGATGATGAAGAGACCATCCGTGAACTGGCCAGCATGTTGCTCGAAGAGCTGGGCTATCAGGTGATGGTTGCGGTAGATGGTAAAGATGGTGTTGAGGTGTTCGAGCAACACCGGAATAGCATTACAGGTGTACTACTCGATATGACTATGCCGCATATGAATGGGGAAGACTGTTATAGTGAGCTTAGAAAGATCAACCCGGGCATCAACGTTATTCTATCATCCGGTTACAGTGCTGAAGATGCAACGGCGCGTTTTAAGGGCAAGGGACTGGCCGGTTTTATTCAAAAACCTTATCTGGTTGATCATTTTCAGAAAGTGGTCGTGGAGTGTTTTACTTCTGAATGAGCAGTTCGCTGAATGATTGCAATAACATTGGCCAGTCAATAAACGATGGAGGTTTATATGCGTCTACTGATGACTTTTTAAAAGTGATATCTGATGGCGGCGGTGTATGTGTTGGCTTCCAGCCCGTTGTAGCTGTTGTTTATTGTTGCTGCAGTGTTGTCAGGTTTGCCCAGCATATGCGTAAATTCGGCATCGACAGAATAATCATCATTGACCTGATAATTAAAGCCAGCACCATAGGCATAACTGATACGGTTTTTACTCTGTTTCGTACCTCCAGGGGCCTGGTAGGTGCCATGTACTACAGCAAACCCGGCCAATGCATATGCCATTAATTGTTCGGTTAATTCCATTTGTGGCTTAATATAGTGGGCAACAAAATCCATGCGCTGTTTGGACTGAGGGGTAATGGCATCGCCATCACCGCTACTGGCGGTAGCCCCCAGACGCACTTCGGCACTGAAATACTCACTGAAATGGTGACCGATAAGCATATACGCGCCGAATACCGTGTTTTGATTGATGCCGTTGCTGAGCGTGAATGCACCGGTGCCGCCGCCAACATAATGATCTCCGGCAGCAAATGCTGGAGTGCTAACTCCAAGCATGAGTGTGATAGTCATAGCCTTGATCCAATTGCGCATAAGTCTCTCCAGTTTTAATGGGCATATGATAGGAGTCTGTGCTTTGGAATAAACCATTACTTTTCAGTGCGTTTGATTCTCCTGAAGATTAGTGTTGATGCAATGTTACTAGTGATTTTTCTGTTGTTGTCCATTCCCATCGGTTGTTTCTGTCTCTGGTTTGCCTGGAAGGCGCATCAGGTGAGACGTAAGAGGGTGGTGCATGGCATGTTGTTGATGGCTTTTTTCAGCTTTGCATCGGCACTCTTGGTTGGTGGTTGGGCATATATTGCTATCACCGTGTAGTGATTTTATAGTCATTCATCTGTTTGTAGTATTGAGTTGTCATGCTCGCGTAGGCGGACATCTATTAATGTAGCTAAATACGATGCATAAGTTCCCCGATAAAAGAATTCGAGGTGAACATCCTTCCAGATATATATACAACTGCTATGCTACGCCGACTTATTTCAGGAGTTCAATATGGCCGATTATCAGTATATCTATTCTATGGAAGGCGTGGGCAAAGTGGTCGCTAATAAAAAGGAGATATTGAAGGATATCTATCTCTCCTTTTTTCCGGGCGCCAAGATCGGTGTGCTGGGTCTGAATGGTTCCGGTAAATCAACGCTATTGCGCATTATGGCGGGATTGGACACTGAGATCTTAGGTGAAGCACGGCCTGCACCGGGTATTCGCATCGGTTACCTCTCTCAGGAACCTGAGCTTGATGAGACAAAAGATGTGCGCGGTAATGTAGAAGAAGCAGTGCAACCGATGAAAGATGCCTTGGCTGAGCTTGATGCGGTTTATGCGGCGTATGCTGAACCTGATGCCGATTTTGATGCGATTGCTGCCAAGCAGGCCAAGCTTGAAAACTTTATTGAAGCCGGTGACGGTCATAATCTGGATCGCAAGCTCGATGTGGCTGCAGATGCGCTGCGGTTGCCTGAATGGGATGCTGATGTAACGAAACTCTCCGGTGGTGAGCGCCGTCGTGTAGCGCTGTGTCGTTTGCTGTTATCGAATCCGGATATGCTGCTGCTTGATGAACCGACCAACCATCTGGATGCTGAATCGGTGGCGTGGTTAGAGCGTTTCTTGCATGACTATCCCGGAACTGTTGTGGCGGTCACGCATGACCGTTATTTTCTTGATAATGTGGCGGGTTGGATTCTTGAACTGGATCGTGGTCGCGGTATTCCATTTGAAGGTAACTATAGCGGCTGGTTGGAGCAGAAAGAGAAACGGTTAGCTGTAGAAGAGAAACAAGAATCATCGCGCCAGAAAGCCATTCGTCAGGAGCTGGAGTGGGTGAGGGCCGGCACCAAGGGACGCCATGCCAAATCGAAAGCACGTCTGAAAGCCTTTGATGAGCTGGCAGGGCGTGAAGCGCAGGAGCGCAACGCAACCAAGCAGATCTTTATTCCATCGGGTGAACGCCTCGGCGACATCGTTTTTGATGCGGAACATGTTGGCAAAGCATTTGATGATAAAGTGCTGGTTGAGGATCTCAATTTCAGTCTGCCACGTGGTGGTATTGTCGGTATTATTGGTGCCAACGGGGCGGGTAAAACTACGCTGTTCCGTATGTTGACCGGACAGGAACAACCTGATTCTGGTAACCTGATCAAGGGTGAGACAGTGAATGTCTCCTATGTCGATCAATCCCGTGATGCACTCGATGATAAGAAAACAGTGTGGCAAGAGATTTCCGGCGGTACCGACAGCATGTATCTGGGTAAAGTGGAAGTGCAGAGCCGTGCTTATTGTGGTCGTTTTAATTTCAAAGGTGGTGATCAGCAGAAGAAGGTCAGCATGCTCTCCGGTGGTGAACGCAATCGCGTACACCTGGCTAAAATGCTTAAAGAGGGCGGCAATGTGCTGCTGCTCGATGAGCCGACCAATGATCTGGATGTTGAAACACTGCGTGCCCTGGAAGAGGCGCTGCTCGATTTCGCAGGATGTGCCATTGTGATCTCGCATGACCGCTGGTTCCTTGATCGTGTGGCGACCCATATGCTGGCCTTTGAAGGCGAGGGTCATGTGGAGTGGTTCGAAGGTAATTTTGAAGAGTATGAAGCTGACAAGAAAAAACGACTGGGTGAAGATGCAACCCAGCCGCATCGCATGAAATACAAGAAGCTGGTGGTGTAACTATTCAGCTCACCTCTGGTTTTCCCGGTTACTGCGTTTAAAAATGCTCACTTACACCAGTAAGCTCCGCTTTTTTGCCTTGTCTCCAGAAAAAACAGAGGCAACCTGAATAGTTACACTTTGTAATAATGGTAACTGTAGCGTTGTTGTAAAAGGCGATGCGACCTAAAGTTGGAGAATGTATTGCCCCAATCTACTACAACCGCTTCCTTTGAACGTAACATCAGCAGTTTGCCTGCTGATCCGGTGGCGCCCGATGCATTGATGGGTATTTCGCGCATGCAGACCAATCCACGACGCTGGCAGGGTGAGCAGTGGAATGAATTTGTTCAGGCTCTCACCGGCCAGAATATCGAAGTGCGTGAGCAGCGTACTTCAACTGGAACCTATGTCACAGATGCCGGTGGACTGGCCTTTGGTTTGCCACATGGTGTGGTGGTGGCGAAATCTGCTGAGCAGATTTCGATTCTGATGAAAGCAGCACAGCAGTTTGCTGTGCCGGTGACAGTGCGTGGTGGTGGTTTAACCACCGAAGGTGAATCGGTGGCGTTTGGCGGTCTCTTGTTGGATATGACGGGCATGAGCCGGGTTATAAGTGTCGACAGAGAAGCACTGATCGTACGCACGCAGGCCGGTATTTTCTGGCACCTGCTGGCTGAAGTGTTGCGTCGGGATGGGCTGGATTATCTCTCTGCACCGCTTAATCTCACATCCTCAGTCGGTGGCACACTCGGTGTGGGTGGCATCGATGTGAACTCCGCCAAATATGGCTGCAGTGCAGATCAGGCCATCTCCTTGCAGGTGGTAACACCAACCGGTGAGATTGTTGAATGCTCAGATGATGAGAATAGTGAACTGTTTGAACGGACTGTTCTGGGGTATGGCCAGTTCGGTATCATTACCGAAGTGAGTCTGAAGATCAGGCCATATACTCCACTGCGCATGCACTATTTTTACTACAACTCATTGAAAGAGTGTGTTGAAGATCTGTTGATGCTGGATCAATCTCAGGCATGCGACTACAGCGGTATTTTAACCATGATGGATTCCGCCATTACCCTGCTGGTGGCATTTGATTCAGAAGAACGCGAAGCCGAGTTTATGGTTGAAGTGAAATCAAAACTGCGTGGTTATGGTGAGCTAATGTTCGGCCTGCGCCTGGCGGCCTCATTCTCGTGGCGACCATGGAAATGGAAAGAGGCACTGTTTTTACTACGGCGTAAACGTGAACTGTTTCCTGATCTGCAACCGAATCACCATATGTCTGATGGTCAGATGTATGATCGTACCGTGGTCTTCTCGCGTGCTGTTTGGAAACACTGGGGTGATCGTCATATGGTGATTCCCGATCTGGCCACCAACAGGGATAAGTTTTTAGAAGCGGTAGAACGCGGCAATGCCGTCTGCCGTAAATATTTCCCCTATTACACACTCTACTGCGTGGGTATCAAGCTGCGTGAAGAGCATCAGGCGCATTATGAGCTCTCCAGTATTCCTCCCGATGCTAAGGGATTTGCTTACGGCTGTGAGTTTGAACCGATGTATGCGGGGCAGGAGTATAGCCGCGACACACTGCAATCATTCAAAAATGAGATTTATGATGTTGGTGTAGAGCTTGAGACCAGCTATTACCGTTTTGGCGGTATGATGAAGGGTTATATCCGCAGAGCTTTGGGTGATGCAGTGGTGGAGAAACATCTGGCTTTAAAGAAACAGGCAGATCCTGCCATGGTTCTGAACCGGGATGTGATCTTTTGAGTCCATCATTCGCTGATTGTCATGGTTGTTCCCTCTGTCTCTTATCGTGTCCAATGTGGTTACAGAAGCGCGATGTGCAATTCAGTCCGCAGGGCATTGCCAAAGCTTTGCAGCATGGGGCTGCGGCTGCGGATCTTGCTGAAGAGGCATCTACCTGCATTGACTGTGGGGCGTGTGACCTGCTCTGTCCTGAACAGATCGATTTGAGTGGCATGATCTTGGCATTGAAGGGGGAGGCTACTTCTCTCTCAGAGTATGAGCATGACTATTTTGCTCTGAGCTGTGATGCTCGCCTGCAAGAGCATCTCACGGCAGATGATCTGTTTATTATTGATGCAGCGCCCTTTCATGCCGGTTATAAAAAACGTTTAGCCCATTATGATGGTTTGAGAAAAGCTACGGGTTGTCAGATGAATCTGGATCTGAATCGCATGGCGATAGCGACGGGTGTTGGAAGTAATGCAGATGAGGCTGGCCTGTTTGATGTTGAAAAACAGATAGAGTGGTTGATGCAGGGACGCAGTTTCAGACGTATTGTGGTTGAAAATCCGCTAGATAAAGAGATGCTAGCGCAGGTCACTGGCAAACTGGTGATTCATCTGTCTGAATTATTGTTTGGAGAATAAATGAGTTTGGGAGTTGCCATGCGTAGTGTTGATGTTGTCATTGTTGGAGCAAGCTTAGCTGCGGCGGCGGCTGCCAAACGCCTGGTGGATGCTGGCCTTGAAACAGTGATTGTGGAAAAACAGGTGCTGCCACGCCATAAGATTTGCAGTGGTATTCTCTCTCCGCGCGGACATCGTTTTCTGCTGGAGAATTTCGGCCCTCTACCGCGTGAAATATTGCATGAACCGACATCATGCAAAGGCGTAACCTTTCATTTCCCCAGCCGGGTAGAGATGCCAATGGATTTTTTTGGTGGCCCGACTCCGCACCTGCGTCGTAAATTTTCAGATCACTGGGCGATCACGCAGAGTGGTGCAGAAGTGATGGATGATACCTCCTTTCTGTCACAAGAGCAGGACGATGATCATGTGGTGGTGACGGCACGCAAACGTGGTAGTGAGGCATTCAAGCTCAAGGCACGCTATCTGATTGGTGCTGATGGACCAGTGTCGCCGGTGTTAAAGTCTCTCTATCCACAATATCATAAACAGATTCCGATGTTTTTTGTTGGTCAGAAATTCCATGAAATTATTGATTGCCCGTTAGATGAGGCCTATTTCCATTTCTGGTTCCATCCGGATCTGGGCCATTACACTTGGAGCCATGCCCGTGACGGTCGTCAGATCGTAGGCGTCGGTTATAAAATCGGTGATAAATTCCATGACCGTCACGCGTATGTGGCCAAATACTTTGAAGAGAAACATGGTGTGCGTCTGAAACCTGCCGATGATGATCATGAAGGCTGTTCGGAAAACTTTGGTCCTTCGTTAATCAACCGTTATGTATTTGGTAAAGGGCGGGTATTGATCACCGGCCAGGCAACCGGCTTCCTCAATATGATCGGTGAGGGTATGAGTTGCGCACTGCATTCCGGTGCGATTGCCGGTGAATCGGTGGTTGATGCCATGCTTAGGGATAGGCCAGTACAGGATATCTATCGTCAGAACATAGCCTCTGAAGTGCGTCGTACAACCGATCAGTGGAATCCCTTGAAGGTGGCATTCGCCAAGCCGCATGAGGCGGATTTCCCTAAAGCCTTGATGGCGATGCCGATGGCTGATCGCATGAAGGTGGTAAAAGATATCTGGTCGTTTCTCACGCTCTATAAAGAGTTTAAATGGGGTCGTCAGATCATGGCGGTTAGCATGCAACGTTTGATCCGTGGTGATTATTCACAAAAGAATTGGTTATAACAGATGATTGAAGTGATAGTTCTGTCTGCGGCGCTGGCCATGGATGCATTTGCCGTATCGATTGGTCTGGGTTCACAAAGCGAAAAAGAGAAGCTCACTGCGCTGGCATGGATGGCAGGCATCTGGTTCGGCCTGTTTCAGGGTTTGATGCCGCTAATTGGTTATTTGGCCGGTCATGGCATGCTGGGCTGGGTAGAAGAGTACGCCCCCTGGATTGCATTTGGCCTGCTGGTTTTGATTGGTGGAAAAATGATCTGGGAATCATTTGGTGAAGGTGTAGAAGAGGAGATTACGCGCATTACCCACAAAGTGATGTTGATGCTGGCCATAGCAACGAGCATCGATGCGATGGCGGCTGGTTTCTCTCTGACGCTGTTGGATGTGAACGCTTTTATCGCTTGCCTGATGATAGGCGTGGTTACCTTTGTATTTAGTATGATCGGTGTTTTTGTCGGTTTTCGCAGTGGCACCTGGCTTGAGAGCAAAGCAGAGCTGTTTGGTGGTATTGTGCTGATCTTGATTGGATTTAAAATACTGCTTTTTTAATGTTGAGTATATGAATGATTTGGAGATGAGATGAACAAACCTGTAGTGATGATCGGCATTGGCGAGATTGGTTCAGTATTTGCCCGTGGATTTATGCGCCTGGGTTATCCGGTTGTGCCGGTAACACGTGATATGGATATGAGCGTAGTTGCAGCTGACGTGAGCGAGCCTGAAATGGTTGTGGTAGCTGTTGCTGAGAAGGATCTACATGCCACGCTGGCACAGCTGCCTGATGCCTGGTGTGATCGATTGGTGTTGTTGCAGAATGAGTTGTTGCCACGTGATTGGGCTCAGCATGGTTTAATCAATCCAACCGTGATCTCCGTCTGGTTTGAGAAGAAAAAGGGTATGGACTCCAAGGTGGTGATTGCTTCTCCTGCGTATGGTGAGTCTGCGCGCTTGCTGCAAGAAGCACTTGCTACATTGGATATTCCGGTTGTCATTGTAGAGAGCGAAGCTGCACTGTTGACCGAGCTGGTAGTTAAAAACCTCTATATTTTAACTACCAATATCGCGGGTCTTGAGGCTGGTGGTAATTTGCGTGAATTGTGGTTGCAACATCATGAGCTGGCATCTGAAGTGGCCGGTGATGTGTTGGATATTCAGGAGCATCTGATTGGGGCGGAGGTGGATCGTATTGCCCTGATCGAAGGCATGTTGAAGGCCTTTGATGGTGATCCTGAACATAACTGCATGGGGCGTTCAGCTCCGGCCCGATTGGAGCGTGCTTTGACCATCGCAGATGAAGCAGGGCTTGATGTACCGACCTTGCGCAGGATTGCAACCGCTCAGGTTTGATTGAAATAGTCAAAATCATTTAGCCACAGATGAACGCCGATTAACACAGATATATATTCCATTGCAATAAGCTTATGTATTGCGCAAACGAGTAAATAATTCTGGGATGTTGGCTTGAAACCTTTGAGATACCACAAGAACATCGATTATTGTTTTATCTGCGTGTATCTGCGTTCACAAGGTGAATCGAGCTTGCGAGAGAGAAGGCACCCTGGGGTGTCTGTGGTTTCAAAAGGTTTATTTACAGCTTAAGGTTTATCGAAAATATCGACGTATTGCTGATTGCTCCAGTAGATAAAGGCGAGAATTTCAGCAATGGCCGTGTGCACTTCGGGCGGAATGGATTCACCAATATCGAGCAGTGAAAAGATCTGCACCAGATCACTATCTTCACGGATGGGGATATTATTCTCTTTGGCGATGCGGATGATCTCATCGGCCAGTAGCCCACTTCCTTTTGCGCTGAGTTCAGGCGCCAGCTCATGGTGTGGATCCCACTGTAGTGCGATGGCCATGTTTTTTTTCATATGCGAATATCCAGTAGATGCAGTGATGCGGGGGTCATCTGCTCCAGTTGATCAAATGCTTGCTGTTTTTCAGCATCAGGATGCTGTTGTGAGGCTAGCAAATAGACCTCTTTAAAACCGAGTTGGTGTAAACGATTTTCCAGACGCTGGATGTTATCTAAGATAAAATGGCTGCTATCGCTGTTATCGTTGTAAATGCGGGCATGTACTGTTGTATCTGAGATGTTGGCATCAACGCGGATATTGCCAAGCTGGCTGAGTTCCAGGGAGAATAGAATATTATATGACTGATCTGGATGCCCATCTTGTTGCGAGTTGTCATGATCGTAAGATGTCTGCTGCTGCATGGAGAGCTGTACATTCACCATCTGCTGATTGACAAGCATGGGTAGCTCCATACGGGTCGGTTCACCCTGGAAATGCGCCAGAACATTCAAAGCCTGGGATGTTTCAATGCGGGCGAGACTCTGTTGACCGAGCTCGGTAAGTGTTTTGATAAGCTCTGTCTGTTGTGCATGACTGCCCTGTTGATTGGTGAGTTGTAACATAATGGATTTCAGATCGTGTTGTATGGCAGAGCTTAAGGCCGGACTCTGCGATAGTTGCAATAGCTTGGATTCCAGACCACTGCCAGCATTGCGCATCATCTGCATCAAACGTTCACCATTCAATGGTTGTTGCATCGTGATCTCACTGTTTTTTAGCGCCGCTCCAAGCTGAGGGAGGCCTTTGATCTGAGCCAGATCATTGACGGGTAGCGCAGGTAATAGGTTGCGCATGCTTGAGATATTTTGCGCTATCGGCGTGTTGCTGGAAGAGATGTTGGCCTTGAGGGTGGAGAGGGCTTTGGCAGAGGCGTTTTTATGTGCCGAGAGGAGTTGGAAGTCAGATGGTGGTTTGTTCATCTTGAGCATGAGCACATCACCTTTGTTGACGCTGGCAGGGGCAGGTGTTTCAACGCTTGTGCCCAGAATATTGAGTTGCACAAGGCCATTGCTTAAACGTTGCTGCACAAATGCCGGAGTAGTTTCACCAGCGGCCAGTCTGAAATGAGCCATATTGCTTGCCGGAGCAGCGGTTTTGACGTTTGCCTGTTGACCAGGTTGTGTTGACTGCGTGAGATGCGTTTGTTTCGCTGAAATAGCTGATTTGCTCGCACCGATCCAGAATAGTTCAGCTTTTGCATTGGCTTGTGTTGTTGATTTTTGAACAATAAATGCGACCTCTTTTCCAGCCAGTGAGGCTGGCAGGCCTTTGATGAGAAAAGATTCGCCATTTAAGCTTACCTTGAATGCATCATTGGCGGCTTTTTGAACCATGGCATGCATGACCGAGCCAGTTGTAGCATTAGATAACAGGCCGGAAATTACCCTTACCTGGTTGGGGGAGCCTTTTGGTAGCTGCGTTGATTTCCAGCCCGTTGCATTTGTTTTGCCAATAGCATCAATTCTGCGATCAGGCATGGCTGTTAAACTCGGAGTGATGGGTGTGATCAAACATATGAACAGGCGAGTAAGCTAGCTGCCAAGCTTGCTGCAGTCATATTGGTAGTAGACTAGCTTTTAACGGACGGTGAGAGGACGTTTTGAATAGCATGGCTGAGTGCGGAGATGCGGAAAGGTTTATTGATCAGTTCGCAATGATCCTCATACACCTCTGGTTCAAGCGGTTGTGTGCGATCATAGGCGGTGAGGTAGATCATCGGTATGCTAGGTTTAATCTGTCGAATGCGGCGAGAAGATTGAATGCCTGTCATACCAGACATGAGAATATCCATCAGGATCAGTTGCACCTTATCATGATGTTGCGTGAATAACTCTATAGCCGCTTTGCCACTGCCAGCATCAATGGTGTTATAACCCATGCGTTTGAGGACTTCGCAGGTGGACTCTCGAAATACCAGATCATCATCGACCACCATAATCGTTTCACCATGACCGCGCTGTAGTGATGTTTCCTGTTTGGCTATTTGTGGCGCAGTGATTCTGGGCAGGTAGATATGGAACACAGTGCCATTTCCGGGGCTGCTCTCTACATCAATGACTCCGCCGGCCTGTTTGATATAACCATATACCATGGACAGGCCGAGTCCGGTTCCCTGACCTACCCCTTTGGTGGTGAAGAAGGGTTCAAAAATACGCCGTTGCAGCTCTTCCGGAACCCCGGAACCATTATCATAGAGTTGAATATGTACCAGATGTCTGGAGGCAACCTGGGGGTATTTGCGCAAAAACAGTTCGTCGGCTTTATAGTTTTTAAGCGTGATGTTGATGCGTGGTTTGGCGACGTTCTCTACTGCATGATTAGCATTCTGAATAAGCTGCAGAATCACCTCCTGCAGTTTTTTCTGATCGCCCCGAATGACAGGGGGGTAGGCATCATCACTGCTCAGCTTATCATCCAGCAGCAGATTGAATTGAGCCCGGCCAGGCAGGGATTGTAAAATGGTAGATTGCAGGCTGTTGAAGAATTTGGCGAGATCAATGGCTTCATCAACTGTTCGGCTTTTGCGGGCGAAAGTCAGCATGCGATCAATCATGCATGCAGAGCGTTCAATTAGTTGTTCGATGCGCCCTAAACGCTGCAAGGTCTCTTTGTCAGCGGTGGATTGTTTAATCAGGAACACATTGCCATTCATGCCAGCCAGGGCGTTATTGAACTCATGGGCAATGCCACCAACCAGCGTTGCGGTGGTTTCTAAACGATGTGTCAGTTCCAACTGTTCGGCTTGATCTTTTTGTCTGTTTTTGCGGGTGCTGATGTCGTTGATCGTGCCATAGATCATATCCAGTTTGCCAGCACTGTTGTAACAGATCATCAGTGATTCACCATACCAGTGCATGGTTTCACCAATTTGAACCTGATAGGCGAGTCCGACACTTTCCTGCTTGTTATCGATGGCCTTTTGTAGCTGCCGGATATTGCTGGATTGCTGACTTTTAGAATTTATCCATGCCCACAGAGGCTGCTCTTTAAAGGCGTGGGCGGGTATATACAGTACTGATTCTGCTTTTGATGAGATACCAGTATAGGTGCGTGCACTGTTAGACCACCAGATGCAGGCTGGTAAGAGTTCCATCATATCAAGCATGCGACCTTTCAGGTTATCATGAGAACTTTTGAGTTGATCATGCGCACTGAGAATGCGTGATGTTTCATAGGGCAGGCTGGCGATGAGGCGTTGAATGTCGCTCTCTGGGCTCTGTTTTTCGATAGCATTGCGAAGCTTTTCAACCGGCTCAATCAGTTGGCGATTAAGGCTGTGGTGTAGACCTTTCACGGTAATCAGCAGCAGGGAGAGAATAAAAACAGAAATCCAGCCTAGCGTGGTGCTAAGGGTGGTCTGGTTGAAGTTGTCACTGCGTACCATCTCAATAATGTACGATTCAATAGCGCTGGAAAAGAGAAAAAACAGCACAGCGACAGTGACAAGGAAACAGATTCCCCATAGAAAGAGTGCAGTGGTAAGGCTTTGTTTCAATGTTTGATTGGGTTGCTGCAATGCTCCTCCCTTCACAGATATCAACCAAGAATGAGCTAGCTTAGCCTTTTTATATTCAGTTGTCACAAGTTCAGGTCTGTTAAGAAGGGCAATTGCATAAAATATTCTCTGTTTTTTACTTTGCGTAACTCTGCGTACTCTGCGGTGAAATGCTTTTGATTATCCATTCAGTGATTCGCAGGCTAAAGCATTAGGCTCTTTTTAATGCGATTGCCCTGGCTGAAATAGCGGAAGGACTTGCCGCTGTTCTTAATCGGCGTAATCTCCGCCCTCAACTATTTAAGTATTACACGCGCAGGCAGTCGTTCGTTATAGCTGGGTCACATGCTGATTCACAATGCGTTGATTCGTTATGCATAAGAGGTATGAGCATGTTTGGACTGGGAACAACTGAGCTTATTTTAATTCTGATTATTGTGATCGTACTGTTTGGAGCAAAGCGTTTGCCGCAAGTCGGGGCAGGTCTTGCTAACGGTATCAAGAGTTTTCGCAGTAATATTTCCGATGCTGACAAGAAGGGTGAGTCGACTGACGAATCTATCGGTAGCGACGTGACGGAAAAAAAATAACAGCAGCGTCGCGAGCTAGTATATGCCTGATATAGGTTTTCTGGAATTGATTGTGATCGGTGTGATCGCTTTCTTGGTACTGGGGCCAGAGCGTATGCCTGAACTGCTTGGCCAGGTTGGACGGGTGGTACGTAAAGGTCGCGGCTGGGTCAATGATATGCGTAAGCAGATTGATGCAGAGACCGCGCCGTTGAAAGATCCTTTGCACGATGTTGAAGATGCCGTGAAGGGAGGTGTTGATGGTTATAACGAAGCGATCATGAAAGAGCTCGGACAGAGCATGCCAACGGACCTCTCTTCAATCACAGCAGAGCCATCGAAGGATAAAACAGCAACATCATCCAATGTTGATAAACGTAAGGATGATACGTGAGTCAGGCAGGAACAGGGTCGGACAATCAAGCTGAAGCAGATCAACCTACCCAAGCGACGGGCTTGAGTGTGTTGGCACATTTGGCTGAACTGCGTCGCCGCGCCACCATCGCCATTATTGTCTATGCCATCGGTGTGATGGTGTTGATGAATTTCTCCGAGTTGGTGTTTGCATTTATATCGACGCCGATTCGGGATGCCTTGCCGCCGAATACGCCCTTGATTTTTCTCAATGCCCCCGATGTATTTTTTACCTATTTGAAAATTGCGCTGTTGATGAGTCTGTTTGTCACAGCTCCTGTGACACTATATCAATTTTGGGCATTTATTGCGCCGGGGCTCTACAGACATGAGCGCAAAGCATTTGTATTTTACTTTATAGGTAGTCTGGTGCTGCTATTGAGTGGTGGTGCATTTGCTTTTTATATTGTATTCCCACTGATTTTTGAGTTTTTTCTTGGTTTTTCTACGGAGAATATTCAGGCCATGCCAGCAGTTAAGGAGTACCTATCTCTGGTGATGAAGCTGTTGTTTGCATTTGGGCTCAGTTTTCAAATTCCGATTATCGTGATGTTGTTGGTGCGATTGAATATTGTTGATGTTGCATCACTGGCTGAAAAACGGCGTTATGTGTTTGTCTGGGCCTTTGTGATTGCAGCGCTGCTGACACCTCCGGACATTATCTCACAGGTTCTGCTTGGTGTGCCGATGTTGCTGCTTTACGAATTGGGCATGTTTTTGGCAAAATTAACAGCATCGGATTCTAAACCTGATGTCGAAGCAGGGGCCGAATCAGATAAGGTCTAACCACGCCTCAACCATCTGGTGGCAAAAATGCTGCATTGTATTTAAATAACGCTGTGTGTTCTGATGCAGTGTTCTGATGCCCTGCGTCCATGATGGCGTCGCCAATAAATGCGGCCGGTTCAATGTCCAGCTGTTTAATGATGAGAAAGTGCATGTTGCCAGCCTGAACAATGCTACTTATGGTACACAAGATATGGATATCTCACCCTTTATTAAACGTGTTGCGCGCGGTAAACATGGCTCTGAACATCTCACCAGGGATGAAGCACGGGATGTGTGGAAGGAATTATTGCACCCTGATGCTGATATGTTACAACTGGGGGCATTCCTGATTGCTCAGCGTATGAAAGGTGAAACGAGTGCTGAGTTAACCGGTTTTGTGGAAGCGACTCGGGTCAGTATCAATGATTTTTCTCAGATCACAGCGCCAAAAGGAGCGGTTGATCTGCCCTGTTATGCAGGTAAGCGCAGAGATGGACATAGCTATTTGGCGGCGGCGATGCAGGCACGAGAGCGTGGAATCCCTGTTGTGGTGCATGGTATTAAGCATATCGAAGGGCGTGTTACTGCCTGGCAGGCATTGCAGACCGTCGGGGTAAAGCGTGCATCGAGGCTTGATGCGGCAGCTGATATTCTGGATCGAGATCATATCGTTTATATTGATTTGGCTGAGCTTAGTCCCGATCTGTTTCGCATTTATAATCTTCGGGCTCGGCTTGGTGTGCGCTCCTTTGCCAATACGGTGGCTCGTCTGATCAATCCGATGTTATGTGATGGTCAATTGAACGGTTTCTTTCATACGCCCTATGCTGATTATATGGCTGATGCCAATGTGCTTCTGGGTCAAAAGCGTTCGCTGCTCTTTATGGGAGCGGAAGGCGAACCTGAACTCTATGCAGATCGCCAGAAAGTAGTGGTGAAACAGCAGGGTGAAGAGATATCTCGTGTCTCTTATGCTGAAGCCGGATTGGACGTATATCCGCGTGAGCCAATGGATGTGGCTGAACTGAAAGCTGGTTTTGCTGCACTACAGGCTGGTGAGAAAAACAGCCGGCAAGCTGCTGTGATTGATAAAATGAACGAAGCATTTAACTGGGCTTCTCAGGGGAAATTTCCGGCGGGGTGGTTTGAACATAAATAAACACAGCCACGAATGAACAGAAGGTAAATGGCGCAGTCAGAGAGGCTCCCCTGGGAGGCGAATTGTGGTCAACCGGCGGGTTAATGTTTTAATCTGTGTTAATTCGTGGAATCAGTGGCTAGTTTTTTGATTTCTCAATTTGCTTTCGGCTATGCTGGATTAGAATAAAAGAAGAAGAGGATATTATCATGGCACGTGTATTGATTCCATTTACCGAAGGGGTTGAAGAGATTGAACTGATTGCAGTGATTGATTTGTTGCGTAGAGCAGATGTGGAGGTGTGTGCAGCCAGCCTTGATGGTCAACCCGTGACCGGGCGTTCCAATATCACCATGCAGCCGGATGCCGCACTGGCCATCGTGATGTCTGAGAACTGGGACATGGTGGTTCTGCCCGGTGGTCTGCCCAATGCATTTTTGCTGCGCGATGATGCCAATGTAAAAGCGGTAGTGCAGCGGCTGCGTGCAGAACGCAAATCCATTGCTGCTATTTGTGCAGCCCCCATGGCTTTGGCTGCTTATGGTGTTACAGAAGGGAAACGTGTGACCTCTTACCCCTCCTGCCAGGAGGAGATGGAAAAACTGCAACCCTCATCGGTATATGTTGATGAAGCCGTAGTGGAAGATGATTTTCTTATCACCAGCCGTGGCCCGGGTACTGCCATTGCATTTGCACTGCGTTTAATCAGCAAGCTGTGCGGTGAAGAAAAATCAGCAGAGATCAGAGCATCCATTGTCGCATAATATAATGTGACGTATTTGTGTGATTTGTTATTGCTTTGGCGGTACAAAAAGGCAGAAGCCGTTTGGATGAGGAATTCAAGCGACCGTCTGTATGACGGTGATAACAAATAGTAGACAGATCCATATGAAAAACACCACCCCTAAAATAACAATAAAATTGCAAAGCCTGATAATTCGTATCTTCATATTGCTAATCAGATGAGGGTATCTACCACTAAGAACCTCCTTGTCCATTCTCTTCATCACCCGGTGATTTTCAGGTGATTGATACCAAGCCCCCTCAATGAAGCTTTTACCATCTCCTAAAATATCTTTATATAATTTGGGATATTCATAATGAATCTTCCACCATAGGCCGACTCTATAAGAG